>JAGGWO010000229.1 GCA_021157485.1 Sulfurimonas sp.
GCCGATATAGGTTGTAACAATGGTTACTATCTCTTTCGTATGCAAGAGGATGAACCAAAATCTTTAGTAGGTTTTGATCCGTCTCCTCTGTACAAAACGCAGTTTGATTTTATAAACCATTTTGTTAAAAGTGATATTGTTTATGAGCTTTTAGGCGTTGAACATTTAGAATTTTATGAAGAGAAGTTTGATACTATCTTCTGTCTTGGTGTTTTATACCATAGAAGTGATCCTGTAGCGATGTTAAAGTCTCTTTTTAAGGGCCTTGACAAACAGGGTGAAGTTATACTTGATACTTTTTATATTGAGGGTGAGGGTGAGATGTGTTTATGTCCTGAATCTTCGTACTCAAAGATACCAAATATCTACTTTGTACCAACAATAAGTGCTTTAAAGAACTGGTGCTTAAGAGCTGGTTTTAGTGAGTTTGAAGTTTTAGAGACTTCTGTAACTGAGCCAGATGAGCAGAGAAAGACTCCTTGGATAGAGGGTCAGTCTTTAGAGGACTTTTTAGATTCAGAAGATAGCTCAAAGACAGTTGAAGGGTATCCGGCACCTGCAAGGGTATACGTGAGATTAATTAAGGATAAGAAATAATGGCAACAATTGATTTACATGATGAAGAGTTAGAGTTAGATGATTATCGAGATGAAGAAGAGCAAATACTTGTAAAAACTCATGAGCTGATAAACAACGAATTAAATGGTGAGATTATGAAGTTAGAGCAAGGCTATGTTGAAGTTAGACTTACAACTTCATCTGAGATGGTTGCTGATGATATTGGTCTAATTCATGGTGGTTTTATCTTTAGTGCTGCTGATTATGCGGCGATGCTAGCTGTAAATGAGAAGAATGTTGTTTTAGTCGGAAGTGAGTGTCAGTTTCTTTCACCAGTTAAGTTCCATGATGAAGTAAATTTTGTAGCGAAAGTTCGTCACAAAGATGGTAAAAAACGCAACGTTCATGTAGAAGCTCATGTTTTAGATATCAAAGTTTTTGAGGGTGAGTTTAAAACAGTTATTACAGATAAACATGTTCTAAAATTAAAACTTCTTGATGATGACGATAAGGGTGGAACAGAAGAGGGTGATTTGGACTAAACTTTTATGACACAAAAAGTGTCATAAAGTTATTTCTAAAGTTTTAGCCAGTTTCTCTCCATAATTTTTATCAGCTTTAAGAAAATGTTCTAACTGTAATCTTAAAATATCTTGGGGAACTCCAACCATTGAAGCTGCAAGATTAGTGATAAGATTATCCTGCTCTTTAGTACTCATAATATTATATAGAGCACCAGCTTGTGCAAAATCATTGTTATCATCTGTATCATACTCATATCTTGCAGCATCACCATCTATTTTTAGAGGTGGCTCGTCAATAATATCTGTTTGAGTAGGCACTGTGAAATGACTAGGTTCATAGTTGGGAGTATCTTCTCCATTAGCATCAAATCTCATTGACCCATTTCTATAACCATTATTTACTTTAACTATTGGTCTATTAATTGGCAACGCATTATAGTTAACCCCTAAACGATACCTTTGCGTATCAGGATATGAGAAAAGTCTACCTTGAAGCATTTTATCTGGTGAAAAACCAATACCAGAGACTTTATTTGTAGGAGAAAATGCAGCTTGCTCAACTTCATTAAAGTAGTTTGTAGGGTTTTTATTCAGTTCTAATATTCCTACTTCTATAAGTGGATAGTCTCCATGAGGCCATACTTTTGTAACATCAAATGGATTGATACGATATGTTTCTGCCTCTACTTCGGGCATAATCTGTATATCTACTTTCCACTTTGGAAAATTACCTTCTGCAATATTACTAAAAAGGTCCTCTGTCGCATAATCTGGATTCTCCCCTGCAAGTCTTGTTGCCTCAGTTGCACTTAGCGCTCTATTGCCTTGGAGTGTTTTTAGATGAAACTTTACCCAAAAACGTTCATCCTTTTCGTTTATAAAACTATATGTGTGACTTCCGTAACCATTCATATGTCTGAATCCATCAGGTGTACCACGATTGGAGAAGAGGGTAGTTAACTGATGAAGACTCTCCGGTGATTTAGACCAAAAATCCCACATCATTGTATTTGATTTGAGATTAGAGTCAGGGAGTCTTTTTTGTGTATGTATGAAGTCTGGAAACTTTAGCGGATCTCGTATGAAGAAGACGGGTGTGTTATTTCCAACTAAATCCCAATTTCCTTCATCTGTGTAAAATTTTGTTGCAAATCCTCTAGGATCACGTGCAGTATCAGCTGAACCTCTCTCCCCGCCTACTGTTGAGAAACGGGTAAAGGTTGCTGTTTCTTTACCAACTTCGGAAAATACAGAAGCTTTTGTATAAGCTGTTATGTCCTTTGTAACAGTGAAGGTTCCATGTGCACCAGCACCTTTAGCGTGTACTATGCGCTCAGGAATCTCTTCTCTGTCAAAGTGAGCAAGTTTTTCCATTAAAAGAACATCTTGCATGAGTACAGGTCCTTTTGGACCGGCTGTTATTGAGTTTTGATTATTCTCAACTTTTCTACCATTTGCCATTGTTAAGTCTATCTTTTTCATAATATACTCCTTAAATACGTTAATAGATAACTTTCATACTTTAGGAAATTGTATAGCGAATGGACTTAGAGGATAATTATTTTCTTTTAGTAGAAAATATAATTAATTTTATATAAGTTTTTATGATAGTAGTAAAGAATGATTCTTTACTATTTTGTAGCTGTTAGTAAAAAGACTCCAAAATCTCTGTGAGGTTTGTTTATAGTGTTGATATTTTCAAACTTTACATCTTTAAATCCACAACTCTCTACAATTTTACAAAGTTCTTCTTTTTGGAATCCAAAGTGAAAAACACCTGCGTTATCTGAGTGAAATGTTCCATCTTCTGTTTCTAAATCTGCAATGGCAATAAATCCATCTTCATTAATATTTTTATAAATCACATTAAAAAAATCTTTTAAATCTTCTACATGATGAAGTGTCATAGAACTCACTAAACCATCAAAAGTTTGACTCAGTGGTTCTTTTATAATATCTTGGTTTATAGGTTCAATACTTAGCTCTGAACTGTTTTTCTCTTGAAGTTTTGCAAGCATTTGAGTTGAAGTATCAACTCCGTAAACTTTCTTCACTTGCGAGGCTATTTCAAAACCTAATAGTCCAGTACCAACTCCAAAATCCATGATATCCATCTCATTTTTGAGAGTTATCCTTGCGTTTATAGCGTTAGCTATAGTTTTAGCGCCGTTTACTCTGATATCTCCACTATCCCAACCTTCGGCTCTTTTATCAAAATGGCTCATAGTGAGTTTATCCAGTAGTCAGAGTGTTGCTGTTCTTGTTTTATAGTTGTAGTTCCACCATGACCAGGGTAAAGTGTTTTGTCAAAATCTAAAAGTTTGAATTTTTCTAATGATTTTTTCATATCAGTTGGGCTTGAGTAGGGAAAATCAGTTCTCCCGATACTTCTCTCAAAGATAAAATCGCCACTAAACATAGCGTCTTCAATCTCAATCATAGAACAACCTGGACAGTGACCTGGGAAATGGCGAAATTTTACTTTAACACCATCAATATCTAACTCTTCATCTGGATTAACTATTACATCTGGAGTGGAAGGTGGCAAGTCTGGCATCCACTCGCTTGCTGTTAAAAGTGGAACATCACCTCTTGGAGTGTAGAGTTTAACTCCGAGTTTTTTTTGAAGTTCTGCGTTTGACCAAACGTGATCAAAATGACCATGAGTATTTAATATTGCAACTGGATTTGTAACATTGGCTAAAACCCACTCAGTTGCGTTTACACCAGGGTCTATGATGAAGTCTTTCCCATCAACAGTAGCGATATAACAGTTTGTTTGATAAACACCCATAGGTTGAACTTTTATCTGCATATAATCTCTTTTTTAGCGTGATTATAGCATTATTAGCTTATGCATTTTTATAAAGAATTAGAGTTAATATTAGAGACTAAAAATCCAAAAGATAAATTGGAAATGTTTAGTAAGTTTTACAAGGCTTATCTAACGGATGAAGTAAAGTTTGAGAGAAGCTATGAGCCAAAAGAGTTTAGCGAACCATCGTATAGCAGTGTATGTAAAATTGTTCCTCCACAAGATGTGCCTAAACGCAGTAACCTTACAACTTCAGATGGACAGATAAACCTTCTTCATGCTATAGCTCATATAGAGTACTCTGCGATAGATTTGGCTCTTGATGCAGCTTACAGGTTTGTAGACTTGCCAAAACAGTACTACAGTGATTGGCTTGAAGTTGCAGATGATGAGATAAGACATTTTTTAATGTTAGAAGAGTTGTTACATGAGCTTGGCTCAGAGTATGGAGATATTGAAGTTCACGATGCTCTGTTTGAAGCGAGTCAAAGAACGCAGACACTTACAGAGAGAATGGCAGTTGTTCCGAGGTATTTAGAAGCAAATGGACTCGATGCAACTCCAATGATACTTACAAAACTTCAAAAACTCCCAAAAAATGAGATGATAGAAAAAATTATTAAAACTCTTAATATTATTTTAGAAGAAGAGATAGACCATGTAAAAAAAGGGGATGTTTGGTTTAACTACTCTTGTGAGAAGGATGGTCTCTCACATGAGGTGTATTTTGAGA
>JAGGWO010000047.1 GCA_021157485.1 Sulfurimonas sp.
ATAGCGAACTTCAAGGTGAAGCGAGTGAAAGAGGTTGTGAAAGACTTGAAGATATGACATACAAACACTTCCAAAAAGAGATGAATCAAATCAATAAAGCCTACTATGAGATTATGACAGAGGGTGATAAAACTGGTCAACCTTTTACCTTTCCTATTCCTACTGTAAATATTACAGAAGACTTTGACTGGTATGGAGAAAATACAGACCTTCTTTTTGAAAATACTGCAAAAATTGGTTCATCATATTTTCAGAACTTCATAGGGAGCCAATATAAACGCGATGAGAATGGAAAGCTCGTAGAGAACGAAGAAGCTTATAAACCAGGGCACGTAAGAAGTATGTGTTGTAGATTGCAACTTGACTTACGTGAGCTTCTTAAACGCGGTGGCGGTCTTTTTGGTAGTGCAGAAATGACAGGAAGTATAGGTGTAGTAACACTTAATATGGCAAGACTTGGGTATCTTTACAAAGGTGATAAAGAGGCTTTAGTGATTCGCATAGACCAACTTATGAACCATGCAAAATCAACTCTAGAGAAAAAAAGAATCTTTATTCAAGATATGTTTGAGAGAGGACTTTTCCCATATACTTCAAGATATCTGCCTGGCTTCAATAATCACTTCTCAACTATCGGAATCAACGGAGTGAATGAGATGATATTAAACTTCACAGATGGCAGTGATGACATTAGTTCAGAGTCAGGTATAGCATTTGCAACTGAGATTTTAAATCATATGAGAGATAGAATGGTAGAGTTTCAAGAAGAGAGTGGAAATCTTTATAATCTTGAAGCAACTCCTGCTGAGGGAACTACATATAGATTTGCCAAAGAGGATAAGAAGAGATATGGAGATGAAATAATCCAAGCTGGTATGGGTGAAAACATATACTATACAAACTCTTCACAAATTCCTGTTGATTTAACAGACGATCCATTTGAAGCTCTTACACTTCAAGATGATCTTCAGACGAAATATACAGGTGGAACAGTACTTCACCTATATATGCAAGAAAAAGTAAGTTCAACCGAGGCTTGTCGTAAGTTAGTGAAAAACGTTATCTCTAACTTTAGACTTCCATACATCACAGTGACACCTCTGTTTTCAGTATGTCCAAAACATGGATATATCTCTGGAGAACATGAGTTTTGTCCAAAATGTGATGAAGAGTTAGTAAATGAATTTAACGAGGAGCAAGTATCATGAGTAATAATGAGATATTAAAAGTATTGGAAGGCAAAAGACAAAAGTGTATAGTTTATACAAGAGTTATGGGTTATCACAGACCAGTGGAGAGTTTTAACATAGGAAAAACTGGTGAGCATAAACAGAGAGTTCAATTCGTTGAACGATAAAGTCATTTATGACATAACGAAGTTTACACATCTTGATTATCCTAATCATTTAGCTTGTATCATCTGGTTTAGTGGATGCAATATGCGTTGTGATTTTTGTTATAACAAGGATATTGTATTTGCTAAAGATGGACAGTATAGCTACGCCGATATTTTAGAGTTTTTAAAAACAAGAGTCAATCTTTTGGATGCTGTTGTTCTCTCTGGCGGAGAAGCGACTTCACATGATTTAGTAGAGTTTTGTAAACAGATAAAAGAGCTGGGCTTTTTAATAAAACTGGACACTAATGGCACAAACTATAACTCTGTAAAAGAGTTACTAAAATTAAACCTACTTGACTATGTGGCTCTTGATTATAAAGCACCCCAAGATAAATTTATGCAAATCACTCACTCAAATAGATATGATGAATTTTCTTCAACACTCAATCTCCTTATCCAGACTGATATAGAGTTCGAAGTAAGAACAACCTTGCACAATGATCTTCTGAGTGTTGATGATATTAACGCCATCATAAATGACTTAATCTTTCGAGGCTACGATAATAAATACTACATTCAAAACTTTTTACTTACTGAAGATAACATTGGCAACCTCACTCGTGCAGAAAAATCTTTTGATAAATCAAAGCTTTCAAAAGCACTAAAAATCATCTGGAGATAGAAATTTCGATTTCTTGATATATGTCATCTAATTGAGTTTTATTATCAGTTATACTTCGCTCAACTTAAATAAGACAAAATTTGTCCGATTTAAAAATTTTAGAGCGTAATGCGTTCTTACCAAGGAAACAAAATGAAAAAAATTATATTAACAGCGGTTTTATTAATGGGTGCTTTACAAGCAGATGTGGTTCACTACGATAAGAGAGATGTAAAAAAACCAGCTATGACTAAACCGAATCATCCATCAACTGGTCTTTATATAAAAAAATAATTGATATATGAAATTATTAACTTTTCTATTTTTAATTACCATTACTATACTAAACGCAGATATAGAAAATGGTAAAGATGTGTACGCCCAAAATTGTGCTTTCTGTCATAGAACAGATATGAAAGGCGGTATGGGTAAAGATTTCAATCTAGTATCTTACAGTAGAAGAAAAGAAAATATTGTAAAGTATGTTACAAACCCATCAAAGATGTTTCGAAAATTTGGCTACAGTGCAAACGCTATGCCTAAGTTGCCATTGAATGAGCAAGAGATTAAAGACGTCAGTGAATTTATAGACGCTTTACAACCATTTAAAGAGTGGATGAAACAGTAGCTATCTGATAGCCTTGTCCTTTTAGGTTAAGAACTAAATCTTTTGAAGTTTTGCTTCTTAACCTTCTTATGAAAGTTCTGAGTCTTTCAGAGCTTACATCTTCATTTTCCCAAAGACTGTTTTTAATCATCTTTTCATCTACAATATTATCATTCTGTCGATTTTGCACAAGTAGTTGTATAAATTTATTCTCATTTTTTGACAAAGAAACATATCTGCCATTTTTATACAAATTTTTTGTAGTTAAGTTAAATGAAAATCCACTACAAAATTCAATTGATCTACTTCCAATCTTCTTACCAACACTCTCTATGTAATCCAAAAGTTCATCCGGATCAAAGGGTTTGATAAAGTACTTTACAACACCAATATCTATTGCATCAAGAAACTTATCACTCTCACTAAAAGCACTTAATATAATAATAGGAATATTCTCATCTACCTTTCGTATCTCTCTAGCCATCTCAAGTCCGGTTAAATTAGGCATCATAATATCTGTAATTATAATATCAGGAGTATTGCTCAAAAACTTCTCTAAACCCTCTTGTCCATCTTGGGCTAAAGTAAAACTATGAAAACTATCTCCAATGGCATTTTTTAAAAGGGATGCCAGTTTATCTTCATCTTCAACAAGCAGAACTTTTAAGCCTTTTAAAATTTTGTTAGTCACTACTATTCTCAATAGGGATTCTTATACTAAATGTAGTGATGTTCTTTTTTGACTTAACATCAAGTGAACCATGCATACCCTTCTCACAAATCATCTTTGACATAAAAAGACCTAGACCTGTTCCTTGGCTTGTATGTTTAGTCGTAAAATATGGTTCAAAAACTTTATACGCATTCTTTTGCTTAATACCGCCAGCATTATCTTGCAGTTCTATGAGTGCATATCCATCTTCTTCTTTGACAGTTATATTTATCTCTCTTATTAAAATACTGTTTTGTACAAAAGCATCACTTGAGTTCTTAATTAGGTTGATAATCACTTGAGTTAGTTCATTTGAAATTCCTAAAACTTTCATCTCAGGTAAGTCAGTTTTTATAGATATCATCTCAGTTGTGATAAGTTTTTCTAAAAGTCTTATAGCCTCACGTACGCTATCACTAACATTAAATGACTCTTTATCTTTGTCTGGCTTAAAAAAGTTTGTAAAATCATCTATAGTCTTAGACATATTTTGAATAATATTTTTACTCTCACCATATAACTTTTGAACCTCATCTTTATCGTCATTAAACGCAGCTTTTTTAATGCTAAAAACTGTTAAGTTCAACTCAGTGAGTGGCTGTCTCCATTGATGAGCAATATTTGCAAGCATCTCGCCAAGACTCGCTAATCGAGACTGCCAAAACATTACTTGACGTTTTTCCTCATTTTTTGCAATCTCTTTTTTTACTTTACTATGAAGGGTTGCGTTTAATTTTTCGAGTTCTTTCGTTTTTTCTTGAACTCTTTTTTCCAGAGTTGCATTTAGTTCTTTAAGCTCTACCTCACGTCTAAGAAGTTCCTCTTTATAAAAAACTTCTCTTGTAACATCGTATCTAATAGCTACAAACTCTACTATGTTTTCATCTTTATCTAAAATAGGAATAATTGTAGTGTTTACATAAAAAACAGAACCATCTTTTGCTAAGTTTTTTGCTGTATTTTTATAGGTTTGTTTAGACTTTATTGTCTCCCATAAAAGTTTAAATGTTGATTCAGGGACGTCAGGATGTCGTATAATATTATGATTTTGACCAAGAAGCTCGCTCCTTGTGTAGCCAGAAATTTTACAAAACTCATCATTTACAAAAGTGATGATACCGGCAACATCTGTCTTAGAGATTATATTGCTTTTTTCAATTGCATCTTTGTACTGTTTTAACATAATCTATTTTATCTAAAAAGTGTTTAGTCCCAAATAACACTGACCCCATACTCTTGATTTAAGGCTATGTATTTGTTGTAGTAGACTTTCTTTCCGTACTTTTTACTCAGTAGTTCAACTTCGATAGACTCATCTTCAAGTAGTCCCCTCACCTCTTTATATGAGAGCCATTTTCCATATCTTGCCAATGAGTTTTGCCATATTTTAAAGTCACACGTAGAGTTCTCGGTAAGTTCAAACATCTCACCATCTTCAGTTTTCCACGCTGCGTTTGAGCAGGCATAGAGTTTTACCTTTTTTCCACTTACTTCTTTATCTCGTACTTCTATTTGACCGTCGTCACAGTATGGGCATTTTCCTAAAATCATCGCTCTACTCTTTTTTATACAATAGTAATATAAAACTCAATTTAATTCAAAAAGTATGACAAACTGCAATATCAATCTGCATTAAAGATGCTTCTTGATTTTAAAAATATCACGAACATATATATACTGGCTATCCCTACTTCTGAGATTGCATTTTCCTCTTGATAGAGATTATAATCATAAAAGATAAAAAATATTATTGCGATTAAAGTAACTACTCCCATTATCAATGAAACAAAATATAGCTCATCAGAATATATAAATATTGATACAAATACATACCCCAGTATTGCGGCAACTTCATGACCTGTCATATACCAGTATACTGACGCTACAAAAAAGACTAATATATCCAAAAACATTATTTCGCCTGTGAACATCTGATTTTCGTGCTTAGCCATTGTGTATCCTTTTCATTTATATTACTATTTTAGCTAAATTCTTTAAGCAAAAGAAGAAAAATAATATTTTCGCTAAAATTCCACTTATGAATACATATATAGAAAAATTTGATAACACTATACAAAATAGTTTTTTCACAAAACTACCATTAAAAGAACAAGAGTTTATAAGAGAAAAATCTTTGCAATTAAAGTTCTCTCATCAAGAGCTAAAACAGATAATAGATATGGCTCGTGATCTTAGTATGTGGAACGAAAAAAGTATCATAAACCTTTTTGATGAGCATACTCAGAAAAAAGTTGTATTTACGAGACTTAGAAAAGCATATGAAGAGATAAGAAGCAAACCTAACTCTTATGAAAATTTTGAGTTAAAAAATATACCTACTGAGCAGAAGTACACTTTTAAAACTGAACCAAAAGAGGGCTTTGGTCTTGGACTTTGTCCTGTTGCTAGCGAGAAGACTAGATGTTGTAATCTTTTAACACTTGACGCTGTTGAGAGTTGTGGATTTGATTGTTCATACTGCTCGATACAGAGTTTTTACAATCAAAATACTATTACGTTTGATAGTGGATTCGCCGACAAACTCAAAAATTTAAATCTTGATCAGAACAAAACTTACCACATTGGTACAGGACAGAGTTCAGATTCACTTATGTGGGGAAACCGTGAGGGAATTTTAGATGCTCTGTTTGAGTTTGCACGTGAAAATCCAAATGTAATTTTGGAATTTAAAACTAAATCAGACAACATAAAGTACTTCTTAGAAAACCCTGTACCTAAAAATATACTCTGTACATACTCACTCAACACTACAACCATTATCCAAAATGAAGAGCACTTAGCCGCTTCACTTGACAAACGCATAAACGCAGCTAGAAAACTTGCTGATTGTGGCGTGAAGGTCGGTTTTCATTTTCATCCTATAGTAGAGTATGAAAACTATCTTCATGAGTATCAAGAGGTTTACGAACAACTTACAGTAAAATTTCAGCCAGAAGAGGTTGCACTTGTTAGCTTTGGGACACTCACTTTTATAAAACCAGTTATCAAGCAGCTACGTGAGCGTGAATTTAGAAGTAAGATTACACAGATGCCTTTTGAAAACGCAAGTGGAAAAAGCTCATATCCAGATGCGACAAAAGTAGAGATGTTTAAACACGCTTATGAGAGTTTCGCTCCATGGCACAGTGGAGATAAAGATGATGTTTTCTTTTATCTGTGTATGGAAGAGCATGAGATGTGGGCTAAAACTTTTGGTTATCAATATGCAACAAATAACGACTTTGAGCAAGCAATGCTAAGTGCTTACTCTCAAAAAATTGGACAGGAATATTTAATATGACACAGACAAAACCCAACTACTTTTTATCACAACCCCATCAGCCATTTTTTATTTTAGGTGTTATAAACGCAGTTGCTATGATGCTAATTTTTGCTCTAAGCTACAAAGGTATTTTTACACTCCAAATAGATAGTGCGAACTTTCATGTCTACTCACTTGTATTCATAGTTTTTACAAATGTTTTTACAGGGTTTCTTTTTACAACTTTCCCACGTTTTTGCCAAGCAGAAGTGATATCAAAAAAATATTATATAAATGTGTTTTATTACAATCTTGCAGGTTCCCTGCTCTTCTTGATAGGTTCATTTATAAGTCATATAGTTTTACTTACAGGGATGGCAGTTCTATTTTTAGCTCAAATATTTATAGTTTTAAAACTTCAAGAGATTTACTTAAATGGTAAAGCAACAGATAAAAAAGATGCATTTTGGATTTTAACAGCTCAATATTTTGGACTTTTAGGTCATATACTATTCATAGAGCTAGAGCTAAACCACTATATAGGGCTTAATGTTAATCTTCTTAATATTGCCGTAAACATCTCTTTTTATATGTACCTCATGTTCTTAGCGTTTAGCGTAGCTCAAAGAATGGTTCCTTTTTTCTCACACTCTTTTGCAGCTAAAAATGAGAACTTTGTAAAAATAATTTTTGTTCTATTTATATTAAAAAGTATATTTAGCGCTGTTGATTTTAAAATAGCAGAAATCATTATCGACCTTTTACTTGGTGCGTATATGTTCTTAGAGTTTAGAAGATGGGAACTTCCGATATTTAGTTCACCAGCTATTCTTTGGGTACTTCATCTCGCTCTATTTTGGTTACCGACTGCGTTTTTACTCTCAGCTCTAAGTTTAACAACTGAGCTTTTAGTAGGCACATCATTTTACTTTTTAAATATACACCTTTTAGCGATAGGATTTTTAACAACACTTCTTATCGGTTTTGGAACACGTGTTACTCTTGGGCATTCAGGACAACCACCCCATGCAGATAAACTAGCGACAAATATCTTTTGGTTTATTCAGGTTGTAGTTATTATGAGAGCTGCGTTTAGTCTAAATGTAGCTTTTGGATGGGGATTAAACTTTCTGTTTGATATTTCATTTACATTATGGCTGATTCTATTTATTGTTTGGGGAATTAGATATGCAAAAGTATTGGCATTTGGAAGTAAGTTATAGAGAAAAGGTTTAGTTCTTGAATTTAACAAGAACCATACCCGCAAATTTTTTGCCTAGATAGTACTCGATTCTGTAGACGTAACCTTTTTTATCTACAGAGAAGCGTTTAGCAATTTGCGTTTTTTTAATCTTTATATTTGTCTCTATTTTGGATTTGTTCGTAAAACCAATAACATTTATACGATAATCATTAGCATCTTTTACTAAGAAACTTTTTTCTACATCTATAATACTTCCAAACATAACTTCTTTGAGTTTACCATCTACCTCTAAAGTAACTACATTATTTGGTTTATCATACTCTTGGTAGTCTGCTTTTAGTTTGGCTAACTGTCTGTTACCATAGTGAATAGTGTAAATATTCCCTCTCTTTACTATATGCAGGAGTGGATTACTAGCTTTGAACTCAACCTCTGCATCTTTTTTTATCGGAAAATATTTAAGTGAATCTCTTATCTGAGATAATGGAAGTTTTATCTTGCCATCATAAAGAGAGATATAGATATCATCATTGATTGCATGATATATTCCGTTTGGAGTGAGCTTAAAATTTCTCTTATACTTAATACCAACAATATCCATATACTTCTCTAAAGCCAGAAGATGATAGTAAGCACGTTCATGTGTTGGCAAGTTCTTGCTAGCTTCATTACCAAACGCAGCTTTAGAGTTATTTATAGCAAAGTAAGTAAGAGTTTTTTCCATCTCCTTATCGCCTTCTCGCGTTTTTGTATTATGTGTGTGGTATCTGTCTTCATCTCTTAACAGATTCGCATTTACATGCTCTACAACCTGAGAGGATATCTCTTTTAAATTTGAATATTTATCAATCTTAATAGTTTTTTGGTCTATGATAGAACACTGCCCCCATTTATATGGAGAGTGATCTTTATCTTCATAGTTTTTACGATAAAACCCAGAACCATCATGTAGATTAACGATAAGTTTTACTTTATCCGACTGTATATAACTTTTAATTCTTTGAATAGTATCATACTCAGGATCACTTTTGGATAGGTATGCAAACTTTCTATTCATATCCCCATAAGGTCCACGACTGCGTTTGATGATACTATAGAAGTTCAGATTTGGAACAATCCAAAGTGAACCTTCTGTAATCTCATAATGTGTCGCAAGAAGAGAAGCAGATATAAATCCACCAGGCTCATCACCTTGAATCCCACCAATAACTAAAAGAGTGTTATTGTTCTCTTGGCCCTTTTTAATCAAATCAAAATCTAAAGTGCCATTTGCACTTAAAAGAGAAGCGATAAAAAGTGTGAGAATGACGCTATATAACTTCAACATGCCACGGTTCAAACCGTACCCCATCTGCATTGTTTTTAGAGTATCTCATCCCAATATAATCTAGTTTTGTCATCTGCTCAAACTCATCTGTATGAGCGAAGTCTGCTGTAAAGTTTTTATATCCCCATCCTTTTCTACCAACATCAAAGTCGCTAATCGTATGATAAGAGTACGCAGGTGGTGCGATACTCGTAGTTGCTTTTGTCATGTTACCACCACAATTATAAATCTTGTTTACATAGAGACTCATCTGCTTCACAACATTTCTAACACCAGAAGTCAATATGATACTCTCGCCAACATCACTAACTATCTTTTTATAATCTTCTTCAGCTTTTCCCTTATAGAGATAGTGCCCAGTATAAGGAATTTTCTCAACGTCTTTTCTTGCTACTCTATTATCTAGGTCTGTACAAGTTCTCTCTCCAAAGAATCCATAATCATTTGGATTTTCATCAAAGAGTCTCTCCATCATACCTATCTCTTTTTGGCTAAAAGCACCGATTCTTGAGTAGTTTCTTCCGTAATAGAGTGCTTGATTATATGAGATAAGATTAAAATTTGCAAAACCAACAAATCTTTTTAATCTTTTTAGTCTACTATTTAGAGTTGAGACTGTTGTAAACTCACTCGGACTCAAAAACACATCGTAATCTTGTGCCAGAAGGTTAGTGCTGATAGTTGGCGCTAAAGCCACACATGCTAAAAAATTTCTTCTATTCATAATCGCAATTATATCTAATTATTCTTTAGATATAATGTCATACTTAAAACAACGGAATAACTAAATGACAACAAATTCACAAAGCTACTTTTTAGAGCTTGGACTTATAAATACTCTTCTTATAGACAGATTAACAACCCCTGGTGCTTTTCTTATGGCTCAAGACGGTAATGATGTACTCCTTCCCGGACAATACCTCACGCAAGATATGAAAGAGGGCAACTTAATAGATGTATTTTTATATACTGATTCTGAAGACAGACTCGTAGCAACTACTTTAAAACCAACTGCCATACTTGATGAATTTGCACTTTTTGAAGTTGTAGACACTGCACCATTTGGTGCATTTATGAACTGGGGACTATCAAAAGATTTACTTGTTCCAAATATGTTTCAAAAAACTCCATTTCAAGTCGGAGAGAAGAGATTTTTACGGGTTATCTACGATGAGAGAACTCACCGTTTAGTTGGAACAGAAAAGCTGGGTGATTTTTTTGAGAGACGCGTAAAAGGTTTAAAGCCAAACCAAGAAGTTAAAATTTTAATCATCTCTAAAACGCCACTTGGATTTAAATGTATTGTAGAGAACAAATATGAAGGGCTTATCTATCATAATGAGATTTTTGAGAACATAGAACTCGGTGATGAAAAAACTGCTTATATAAAAACAATCAGAAAAGATGGAAATATCGACTTAAACCTTAGAAAACCAGGTAGTAAAAAAAGTGGTGGCTCTAGTGATAAAGTATTAGAACTGCTACGTGAGAACAATGGGATTATGCCATATAACTATAAAAGTGATGCAGAGCTTATAAAAAAAGTTTTTGGACTTAGTAAAAAAGATTTTAAACGCTCTCTTACAACTCTTCAAGAAATGAACAAGATTACTGTCAAAGATACAGGTATATATTTAAAGGACTAACATGGGGAAAAAGAAGAAAAAAAGTATAGAGCTATCAGATAAAAAAATAAGCTTTATAAAAGAAAAAATATCTTACAAAGTTATTCGTTATTTTCCAACAGCCATGACTCTTGATGTTATGGTTACAGATGAAAACGGAGAGAAACTAGGTATGCAAAGTCTTGCGTTTGCTCATATTCCTAAAGAGATAAAAAAACTTATTAAGCCAAATTAGAGGGAACATACTCAAGGTATGAGCCTAGTAGTTTAGTTACCTCTTCTTCCGGCATTGGACGTGCATATAGATATCCTTGCACCTTATAACATCCTCTTGAGAGTAAGAACTCTTTTTGCTCCTCAGTTTCAACACCCTCAGCAATAAGATCAAGTTTCAGACTTTTTGATATTGCTATAATAGAATCAACAATAGCCATATCATCTTCATTTCCTGGAATATCCATTATAAAAGATTTGTCAACTTTAAGCTCACTGATTGGAAGATGTTTGAGATATGAGAGCGATGAGTAACCTGTACCAAAATCATCTACTGCTATCATTATTCCTAAACTGTTAAGTTGCTCCAAAATAGCAATAGCAGTTTTAGGGTCTTTCATAATTTGCCCCTCAGTCAACTCTAAAGTTATCCAACTAGGGTTACATTTTGTAGAGTGAAGCAGGCTCTGAACTAAACCAACAAAGTTATTATCTTCAATCTGCTCGATTGAGATATTGATGGATAGGCGTCCAAAATACAAACCTTTAGAGTGCCAAATAGTTGCTTGAAGCATTGATATATGCATTACCTGTCTGTTAATACCTACAATCATACCAAACTCTTCTGCGAATGGAATAAACTTGTCAGGTGGCACCAAACCTCTTGTTTTATCTTGCCATCTAACCAGTGCTTCTAGACCAATGAGTTTATTATTTTTTATATTATATTGCGGTTGATAATAGACTATAAACTCTTTCTCTTCCAATGCTTTACGGATTCTATTCTGCATGCTAGAGCGCATCATAACTTCTTGTGTCATCTCTTCTACATAAAAGTGATAAGTAGCTCTACCATCATGCTTAGAACGGTACATCGCAATATCAGCAAATTTCAGAAGTTCTGTTGCATCACGAGAATCTTGCGGATAGAGACTTATACCTATACTACAACTTATAAAAAGCTCTTCACCTTCAACTTCAAGAGGAACTTCTAAAATATCAATAATTTTTTGTGCAAGAACAGATGCAGAGTGAAACTCTTTTAGGTTATTCATTATAACAACAAACTCATCCCCTCCAAGTCTTGCTAAAGTATCATCTTCTCTAAGAATACTGTCTAAACGCTTTGCAACCTTTATAAGAAGTTTATCACCATGTTCATGACCATAAGTATCATTTACATCTTTAAACTTATCAAGGTCTATAAAAAACAGTGCAAATTTTTCACCGTTACGACTTGACTTATGGATACTCTGATTTAGTCTATCATGAAAAAGTGCTCTATTTGGAAGATTTGTCAAGGAGTCATAGCTTGCCTGATAAGAGAGGGCGTTCTTTTGTTTATTTAGCTCAATATGATAGATGTTTAATTCCCCTATCATGTGTTTAAAATTTTTTGCTAAATCTCCTATCTCATCACTATTAAAAGCTGGAATATCATGCTCCAAGTTTTTAGTTTTTATAATCTCAGTAGTCACAGCATCTAACTTAGCAATAGGTTTTAAAATGGAATTCTGTAAAGATTCTCTGAACTTAGAAGTAATGTATGTAGCAACAATAAATATAAAAACTATAACAAAAGAATACTGTAACATTCTTGTATAAAAATCATCTAATGATGCTACAACAACAAGATGTCCTATCTGTATATCATCATTTAAAATTGGAACAACAGAGTAAAAAAATCCATCATGCCATAAGTTTTTATTTTCTTTAATAACAGGAATAACTTTACGTTGACGTACAAAGTCACTCCCTTTATGAAACGCACCCAAAAGCTTCCATGAATTATTTAATGCAAAAGTTTGCTGAATCTTATTATTGTACTCTACAGAAGCGAGAGTATTTGAGATGGCTAGAACATCCTCTGAGATTATTGAAGGAGCAATATTACCTGCAAGTATATTAGCAAAAACTGTCGACTCTTTAACAGTCAACTCTTTTTCATTAAAATACTGAAATATAAAAAGCATAGATATCACTATAGAACCAGCGATTATCGCTGAAGTTAAACCTATGAATTTTAATTTTTTACTAATGCTAAGAGCATTGTAAAAAGGCAATAT
>JAGGWO010000109.1 GCA_021157485.1 Sulfurimonas sp.
ACATAAGCTTATCCCTCTATCTTTTCTACTCTACCACAGTGCCTACCACCGTCAAAGCTACCTGCAATCCCTGCATCTAGAATAGATTCTGCGACACCTTTGCCGACTACACGTTCACCAAAACATAAAATATTTGCATCATTGTGTCCACGTGCAACAGTTGCAGTGAAGGCATCATGACAAAGTGCGGCTCTTATTCCAGCGTGACGATTTGCTGCCATGCTCATACCGATTCCAGAACCACAGATTAAAATACCTTGTGCTACAGGGTCTGCTAAAACAGCCTCTGCAACTTTGTGTGCGAAATCTGGATAATCTACTCTTGTCTTAGAAAATGGACCCATGTCAACAACTTCGTGACCTTTTTCTTTTAAAAGTTCAACTGTATAATCTTTTAAATCAATTCCTGCATGGTCTGTAGCAATGTAAAATTTCATTTTCTTTTCCTTATGATGTTAGTAAACCAAGTATTGTTTGAACAGGTAAAAACAGTAGATAGTCTTTGAGCGGAGTCATTAATATAACTAAAACTACGATTATCCCGTATCTCTCATTTTTGTAAAAAAACTCTGCTACTGCGTTTATCTTGTACTTCAGAGATAAGTGCATTAAAAAGTGAGCACCGTCAAACTGAGGAACAGGAAGTAGATTAAATACTCCTAAAACAACATTAATAACAAGTAGTTGAAACATGAAAATATAAGTAAATAAATAAACTAAACTATCTGCAGTTGTTGGTTGCGCCATTGCAACTACAACGATTGATGCAATAACTGCAAGTGTAAAGTTGTAAACTATACCAGCTAAATCAACCTGCATAGCAGCGTTGTATCCACCTCTTCTTATAACGGTAGCCATATTAATGGGTACTGGTTTGGCCCAACCAAATAAAAATCCACTATCTCCACCTAAAAGAATAGGAAGAAAATACATTGTGGCAGGAACTATAATAGTACCTACTAAATCAATATGAGATAGAGGATTGATAGATAGTCTTCCTGCATTTTTAGCAGTCGTGTCACCATACATATAGGCAACTAAACCGTGCATTATTTCATGTCCAATAATAGCAACAGCTAAAGCTAAAACAGCCGCTACGATTTTTAGTATATCAAGAGATTCCATGGTAATCTTTGTCTGTTCTTATGCGCTCTTCTCTTGCTTTGTCAAGATATGGAGACTCTTCTAAATCTGTAGGTGTTTTTCCAACTCTATCCCATCTGATTTCCCAGTTATCATCTACTGAGAAGTAGATAAACCAAGGAGTTCCTTCAACATTGTCATAAGGTACTGTGCCCCAAAAACGGCTATCGTTTGAGTGGTCACGATTGTCACCCATCATAAAGTAGCGATCTTCATCAACTTTGGTAGGATTCATGTAAAAAAGAGGCATTGGATAGTTACCATTGTTGATAATTTTATCATCATGGTGAATTCCTGGATGCTCTTTCATATAAGGATTTTTTACCCAAAGTTTACCGGCAAAAATAATTACTTCAAAATCTTTAAAGTTCTTTTTTATCCACTCATCGCCTTCTTTGTGGTGAAGATATAGATTTTTTTCATTTACAAAAAGTTCATCTCCAGGAAGTGCAACACAACGTTTAACAAAGTGTTGTTTAGGATTATTTGGATATCTAAAAATAACAATATCTCCACGCTCAGGGGTGTCTCCATCCATTAAACGCAGTTTGTCACTCCATGGCATAATTGACATCTCTAAAAATGGAATATGAGGCATAGAGATTCCATAGGCAAACTTTTTAGCAAACAGGTGGTCACCTATAAGAAGTGAGTCTTTCATAGAACCACTAGGGATTCTGAAAGCTTGAGCGATAAAAAAGATTACAAATAGAACTATGAAGATAGTACCTGTCCAAGTGTTCGAGAATTTATAAGCCTTGTGTATAACTTTTTTCACTATTTATCATCCTCGGTATTTAACTTTTGTGCATTCATCTTCGCAGCTTTGAGTGTATTGCTAAGAAGCATTGCAATAGTCATAGGGCCAACTCCACCAGGACTTGGTGTGATATATGAGCTTTTTTTACTTACGTTCTCAAAATCAACATCTCCAACTAGTTTTCCCTCTTTTGTTCTGCTTACGCCGATATCTATGATGACAACACCCTCTTTTACCATATCTTCAGTAATTAGGTTTATGACACCAACACCAACTAAAACTATATCTGCGTTTAGTGTATGTTTTTTTAAATCATCCGTAAATATATGACAGATTTCTACCGTTGCGTCTGCGTTTAGAAGAAGTGATGCCATTGGTTTACCAACAATATTTGATGCCCCAACTACAACACAGTTTTTCCCTTTTAAATCGATATTGTACTCTTTTAAAAGCTCCATAACACCAAGGGGTGTACATGGCACAAAACCATCAAGGTTTGTTACTAAGCGACCAACATTGTATGGGTGAAAACCATCTACATCTTTTTCAGGAACAACTAATTCTAAAAGTTTAGTTGTATCTATGTGTGAAGGTAGGGGGAGTTGTATTAAAATACCATCAATATTTGTATCATTATTCATCATAATGATTGTTTTTTCTATCGCTTCTTGAGAGATAGTCTCTGGCATATCGTGTGTTATTGAGTAAAAGCCGGCTCTGTCACAAGCTTTTTTCTTCATATTTACATATGCTGCACTAGCTGGATCTTGTCCAACAAGAACAACTGCAAGACCCGGAGTACATCCACAAGTCTCTTTTAACTTTTTAACTTCTTCAGTAACTTGAA
>JAGGWO010000050.1 GCA_021157485.1 Sulfurimonas sp.
TACTTTACTCCAGCAACAACACCATCACTTTTTGCGATGATATCAGCTTTAGCATCTACTGTCGGTTCAACAAGAGAATAAAGGTCACCACGTCCAACATCTTCAGCAAGTGCAGCTTTTACAAATTCTTCAATCATAATGCTAACATCCTCTCTAGTGCAATTTTAGCCCATTTCTGAGTTTTGTCATCTATATGTATTTCATTAATTGGTTCACCGTCATCTATCGCTTTTAATGTCAGATAAACATCTTCTAAAGTAGTTTCATTCATTGTTGGGCACTCTGGTTTTGTTGAAGATAAAATATAAGTATTTTTAGGACGAAGACGACTCACCATGTTAAACTCCGTTCCAACTGCTACTTTTTGCTCAGGGTCTAACTCTGTGATATACTTTATAAGTTGAGAAGTTGAACCAACAAAATCAGAAGCATTACAGATACTTGGGTCACACTCTGGGTGAACTGCTATGAGTATTTCTGGAAATTTCTTTCTGTAAAACGCAATATCATCAAGAGAAAAAAGCTGATGAACCGAACAAAAACCATCAAAACAGATAATATCTACTGCGTTTAAATCACTACCATCACCTAAAACGCAAGACTTTAAGTCCATCTGGTTTGCTATATTTTGCCCCAAACATCTATCGGGAACAAAAAGGATTTTTTTACCCTCTTTTAGAGCAGTTGCAATAATCTTCTTTGCGTTTGAACTCGTACATACAAGTCCACCCATCTCGCCAACTTTTGCTTTTACTTCTGCACTTGAGTTTATATATGTGATAGGCAGGATATTATCATTAGTAATTCCACTCTCATTCATAGAGCTCACAGCTTCATCATACTGCACACCTGTAATCATACTAGCCATTGCACAACAAGCAATCTTTGGCATTACTACACGTTTATTTGGACTAAGTACTTTTACACTTTGCCCCATAAAACCAACACCACAGAACATGACAAACTCTGCATCATCATCTCTTGTTCTTGTCGCAAGTTCAAGTGAGTCACCAGTTATATCACCAACTTCAAAAACTTCATCTCTTTGGTAAAAGTGAGCAACAACTGTTACATCTAATTTAGACTTAAGCACTTCTATTTTCTGTTTCAATTCTTCGTTTGTAAACTGCAAAAAATGTCCTATATTTATTAATTGACGAAATTATATCAAAAAAATTTATATGCTTATAATTATATTGATTGTAGAATATCGACATTAAAAATATTTAAGGTAGTTTATGGATTTTTTATTTAATACAAACATTCAATTTTTTATAGTCGCTTACTTGGTTGGTGGTATTCCCTTTGGTCTTTTACTTGCAAAGAAGTTTGCTGGTGTAGATGTAAAAGCAAGTGGTAGTGGTAGTATCGGTGCAACTAATGTTTTAAGAGTTGTAAAAGAGACGGACCCCGTTCTTGCAAAAAAACTCGGTATCGCTACTTTAGCACTAGATGCTATAAAGGGTGTTGTAGTTTTAACAGTTGCATATTTTCTTGGCTTAAGTGAAGCTACTCTTTGGGCTATCGCTGTTTTAGCCGTAATCGGTCACTGTTTTTCACCTTATCTTAATTTTGAAGGCGGAAAAGGAATAGCAACAGGTATGGGCGTAATGATGTTTATGTTGCCAGTTGAAACACTTATAGCACTTGTTGTTTGGGGTGTTTTAGCAAAAACACTTAAAATTTCATCTGTATCTTCTTTAACAGGTGTTGCTGCACTTTTAATCTCTAGCTTCTTCATACATCCAGAGATGGCTCACGCTCCAGTAGTTTTTATTGTTTTTATACTTTACTATAAACATATTCCAAATATCATCCGCGTTTTTAAAGGTGAAGAGGCAAGAGTTATCTAGATGAAAATCTATATTGAAGATTTAAAATTTCAGTGCATTATTGGAATTTTAGATTTTGAGAGAACTACTCTCCAAGATGTTACTCTTAATATTACAATAAATTATGAGCATGAAGAACAATTTATAAACTATGCTGATGTAGTGAATTCAGTTAAATTTACAATGATAGAAAAAAAATTTCTATTAATCGAAGATGCTTTAGATGAATTATCCAAAACTCTACAAAAAGAATTTTCAAGAATAAACACACTTTATCTAAAAATCACAAAACCTTCCATACTGCCCGATTGTAAGGTAAGTGTTAGCAATACTTACAACTTCTAATCTTAAGTGAAACTTCATTTTTTTTTAAAGGAAATTGAAAAAAACTTTAAGGTAACCTAAAATTATGATATGATTCCGTCAAAATATTATTGACATAGGAATATATTAATGCGCATTCTAATTATAGAAGATGAAGTAACATTAAATAAAATGCTTGCAGAGGGACTAAAAGAATTTGGTTACCAAAGCGATGTTGTTGAAACACTAAAAGATGGTGAATACTACCTTGATATCCGTAACTACGATTTAGTACTTATGGACTGGATGCTTCCAGATGGAAACTCAATTGATATCATTGGTGATATTAAAACTAATACACCTAAAACAGTTGTCGTTGTTCTTTCTGCTAGAGATGATAACGAAAGTGAAATCGAAGCTCTTAGATCTGGTGCTGATGATTACATCAGAAAACCATTTGATTTTGATGTTTTAATCGCTCGTATTGAAGCTCGTTTACGTTTTGGTGGAAGTAACATAATCGAAATTGAAGATTTAGTTATCAACCCTGAAGAAGAAAAAATCACTTACAAAGAACAAGAGATAGAACTTAAAGGTAAACCTTTTGAAGTACTTACTCACTTAGCTCGTCACCGTGATCAAATTGTTTCTAAAGAACAACTTCTTGACGCTATCTGGGAAGAACCAGAGTTAGTAACTCCAAATGTAATTGAGGTTGCTATTAATCAAATTAGACAAAAAATGGACAAACCATTAGGAATCACAACTATTGAGACTGTTCGTCGTCGTGGTTATAGATTTTGTTTCCCAAAAGAGATTAGTTAATTCTAACCTTTTCATAATTTAGTTATAATTTTCTATCCAAAATCTCTTAAAAGTTTACTTTTGTTGCTTTAGGGGGTTGTAGGGACTTTGAGTCTCTGCCTCTATAATGGCTTCGCTTATTATAGTGTATAACATCAGAAACAATAGGAAATTACATGTTCTCCAAACGAAGTATTAGAGCAAGCTTCTTAATTCAACTTCTTTTCTCCTCAGCATCACTTATTTTAATATTTTCATCTTTTTTATACTTTTATATTGAAAAGTCCATCTATGATGAAAAACGTCTAGAATTACTTCAATATGCAAAAAACATATCAAACGACAGATCTATTATGCATGTTGACGAATATCTTTTACCTGATGATGTTTTATCTTTAGATGTTGAAATAGTTCATCTTAAATCAGACCCTTTAGAGGTTGATTTATATGAAAGTACAAGAAACAAGCATACTTATCTAACTCTTTTGTATCCATTTAACATAAGTGATGAAAGTTATTTAAAAGTTACAAAAGAGATAACTCTTACAAAAATACTACTCAACAAAATTTTAAACTATATTTTTATAATAAATATAGCAGGATTTGTACTTGTTATTGTATATGCTATTGCCCTCTCTAAGATGCTTGTTTCTCCAGTTAAAACACTTAGTGCGAGACTCTCAAATATGAATGAGCATTTAATGAAACCCATTAAAGTTGAAGAGCTACCACATGAGTTTGAGCCACTCGGAGTTACCCTAAATCACCTAATCTCTAGAATCCAAAACTTTGTTAAGTATCAAAAAGAACTCTTTATAGGAACTGCTCATGAGCTTAAAACTCCTTTGGCTGTTATAAAGTTAAAAAATCAAGTTACACTTTTAAAAAAGAGAAGCCCTGAAGAGTACATAGATGCTCTCAAGGTGACAAATAAGACTATTGATGAGATGAATATCATAGTCTCAAATATTTTAAACATAGGACGTCAAGAGGGTGCACAGCTTGAAAAACCAGTTCAAGTCGATGTCATAGAAATACTAAAACAAAAGGCTAATGATTTTAAACTATTAGCAGAGAGTGATTCGAAACAACTCAAGATGAGTTTTGAGCCTAGTGGCTTTATGGCAACTCTTCAAGTTTCTCTGCTAAATCAAATAGTACAAAATTTTCTACAAAATGCTCTAAAATTCACTCCACAAGATAAATCCGTAACCCTTAGAAGTTCTCAAGATGATGTTGGTTTACTCATAGAAGTAATTGATGAAGGGTGTGGTATAGATGAAGGTGTTGATCTATTTGCACCATTTAAAAGACAGGGAAATAAATCTGGTGTTGGTCTTGGACTATTTTTAGCAAAAAGTGCTGCTGATGCACTAGGAGCTAAGATTAAACTCGAAAATAGAAAAGATGGAATAGATGGAACTATTGCCTCTCTTCAACTAAACTCAAAACTTTCGTGTATCTTACCCACAAATAGTTAGAATTTCAAATACAATAAAGGTTACTTTTGTTATAAATCGTCACTTAAATATTAATAGAAAAAATATAAGGTTTTTTAATGGCTTTGATAATAAATGACGAATGTATAGCATGTGATGCTTGTCGCGAAGAGTGTCCAACTATAGCAATTGAAGAGGGTGACCCGATTTACTATATTGACCCTGATCGCTGTACTGAATGTGTAAGCGTCTATGACGAACCAGCATGTATTTCTGTTTGTCCTGTAGACTGTATAGTTCCAGATAAAGATAATGTTGAATCGATTGCAGAACTTCAGTTTAAATATAAAAATCTAGAGACAGAAGAGTAGAGAAATGGCTAAACGAGTTGCTGTTGTAGATATCGGTTCTAACTCAGTTAGAATGGTTATTTATGAGAAAACATCTCGTTTTGCTTTTCACCTACTACACGAAGAAAAAAGTAAAGTTCGTATATCAGAAAATGCATATCAACATGATGGCAATCTTCAAGAACTCCCAATGCAAAGAACATTCGATGCACTTAGAGACTTTATAACAATCAGTGAATCCTTTAAAGTAAGAAAACTATTATGTGTAGCGACCTCTGCTCTAAGAGATGCTCCAAATAAAAAAGATTTCTTAAAAAGAGTCAGAGACTCCCTTAAATTAAACATTAAAATCGTTGATGGCAAAAAAGAGGCATACTTTGGTGCTATGGCTTGTGCAAACCTACTTCCAGAACTCTCCACTGCTCTTAGTATAGATATTGGTGGTGGTTCAACTGAGTTCACCCTTATAAACGATAAAAACATATCTAATACTATCTCATTGAATATCGGTACAGTTCGTTTAAAAGAGCTCTATTTTGATAAGAATGATATAGCTGGAGCCATCAAATATATTGACACAGGGTTAGAACTCCTAAAAGATATAAATGTATCTACTTTAGTTGGAATCGGTGGTACATTTAGAGCGATTTCAAGCGCTATAATGAAAGCAGATGCTTATCCATTAAATAAAATACACTCATACGAATACTCTAAAGAAAGATTTAAAAAGTTTATTTCGGATTTACTTGATGCTCAAGAGGATGAACTTAAAAAACTTGGTATTAGAAGTAATAGATTTGATGTTATAAAACCTGGTGCTCTAATCCTCTCAAGAGTACTAAATAAAATTGAAATAGAAAAGATTATAACGAGTGGTGTTGGAGTTAGAGAAGGTGTATATCTATCCGACTTACTTCGTGGCTCAAAAGACAAATTTCCTCATAACTATAACACTTCAGTAAAGTATATTTTAGATACTCACGTTGGAGATAA
>JAGGWO010000038.1 GCA_021157485.1 Sulfurimonas sp.
GTATAGAGATTATTGCGTTTAATGAGCCTTTAGAATATTTACCATCAGACAAATGGAACTCTCAGTTTGAAAACGTATCTACAGATAAAATGTTAAGAGTCTCAAAAGAGATACCAACTATTACAGGAGCTACTCTAAGTGCGAGAAGTATTACAGATGGTTCAAGAGTTGCGTTTGCGTTTTATAATGAAGTCTTAAGGGATAAGTAATGCGTTTTACACTTATAAAAGATTTAAAACAAGATAGTATGATGAAGCCTATACTCAGTGGTCTGCTTATCTTTACCCTACTCTATCTGATATCTGATATATTTGTAAAAAGCTCTAGTTTTGGTATATTTGAAGAGATGATTAAAACAACTCTATTTGGAAATGAAGCTGAATTTTTAGACCCAATCACAACATCTGCGTTTTTAGAGTTTTGGCATATGGAGATATTCTTCATCATGATGATACTTCTAACTCTTAGTGCTGTTTTTATCAGACTTAGTGGAGCAAAAGGTTTTAATATCATCATAGTAAACGCAGTAATGATTTCGGCTTTAATCTCCCTCGTTGCTTTACTGCTCTCTTTTTTCCTAAACGCAGCGTTTGTTCAGCTCTATATCTTGTCATTTTTTTCATGGCATGTTTGTGCTATTTATATGTCACTGTACTCTCTTGTAAGGCTCTACTATGACTAAAGCATACAAATACTCAATTGTTTACTTCTTAGTCTTTTCTCTACTTCTTATTCTGAGTGGAGTTTTACTATTTGAGTATAAAATTGGCTTTAGTGTTGAGCAGATAAGTAGTTACTATCTTGGAGATGAAGATAAATTTATCAATCCTCAAACAAGCTCAAGTATTTTAAAAATCATTACACCACATATCTTTGCATTTGGACTTTTTATAATGGTACTTCTGCACTTTCTTATTTTTACAAAAAAGAGAAGCTCTAAAACTTTAAAAGCAGTAATATATTTAACTTTTTTGAGTGCAATTTTGGAGTTACTATCGCCGTTTGGAATTATAAATAATATAGAGTTCTTCGCTTATGTGAAACTACTCTCTTTTATCATCTTTGAATTACTCGTACTTTTTAGTTCATGGTTACTTTTTAGGAGTATTGTTTATGAGTAAATTATTTATAAATTTAAAGATATTTTGACTCATAACCAACTTCATATCACTCTGCAGAATTATATATGCCAAATCTAAAGTATCTAAAAACTCATAAGCTTTTTCAGTTGGCATTACTGAAGCTGCTGTAGCATATGCATCTAAATCACTACTAGGCATATTTGAGATGAGTGTTATAGAGATAAACTTATCTTGTGAAGCTTTTGATTTTGGATTAATAAGATGATTATTCTTTACAGACTTTACATATCTGTTGTAGTTCCCACTTGTACTTACTCCACTATCTAGTTTTAAAGTATCAAACGCAGCTAGAAAGCCATTATTAAATGGATTTTGAACCTCTATGTGGCATACCCCTAAACAACGGATATCTCCACTTGCAGCTATAGTGACATTATCTAGCTTTTTTTTTCTAAAATAATCTGCAGCTTTATCAACTCCAAATCCTTTTCCCATACCACCTAAATCAATCTTCATATTTTTTTGCAGTTGTGCTTCATTCTTATTAAATGATAGACCATTGAAGTCTACTACTGCATTTTTCAGTTCACGTGAGCTTGCAACTCTCTCTTGTTCCCCAAACCTATACAGATCTTTTGTAATAGAGCCTATAGTAATATCAAAATAGCCATCACTCTTTTCATAATACTCTTTACTCAAAGAGAGAGCTTCGTAAGCAGTTGCGTTTATTCGACTCTTTTTATCTCTGTTAAGTCTATATATTTGTGATTGTTTATCGTAAGAAGAGATTGAGGATTCCACTTCACTTATAATATTAAAGCCATTTTCTATATATTTTTTATCTGTGGAATCTATGGAGATAGTAACAAAAGTACCCATCAGTACTTTTATTCTTGTAGTTGTCTCTGCTGAAGCTAAAAGGGAAAAAGCTAAAAGCAAAAACAGATATTTAGTCATTTTGTATTAGATATCTATTACTTCATTTACTTCTAATCCAAATCCACCTAAACCAACAAAGTCAGTCTGCTTCATTGAAGTTAAAAGATTCATTTTTGTTATGCCAAAAGATTTAATAATCTGAGCACCGATTCCGAACTCTTTTGGAGCCGAGTTATCTTGGTGATGTGTCTTGTTAATAAATACTAGAAGACCGCTATTTTGTTTTAGATACTCTATTGAGTTTACAAGGTTATTATATTTTCCCTGATTTAAAAGAAGTTCTATATCTGGAATTACATTATGAACACGAACATTGGCAATTTCGCCAGAACTATAAAATGCGATTGCAGTATGCTCTATGCCATCGTGGTCTTCAAAGGTATGCTGATTTACTTTAACACCAAAGAAGTCTATCTCCTGAACTTTAGTCTCATTTACAAGTCTCTCATTCGCTAAACGATACTCAACGATATCTGAAATAAATACAGTTTTTAGATTATGCTTCTCACCAAAAACATCTAAGTCATCACGTCTAGCCATTGTTCCATCTGCTTTAATAATCTCACAAATAACACCAGCTTCACTCAGACCTGCTAAACGACAGATATCCACAGAACCTTCAGTATGACCGGTTCTTACAAGTGTGCCACCATCTTTAGCAATAAGAGGAAATATATGTCCAGGCTTAACAAGCTCTACAGCGTGGCTAATAGGGTTTGCCAAAATCTTAATAGTATCATCTCTCTCTTTTG
Source organism: Sulfurimonas sp. (assembly GCA_021157485.1). GTDB lineage: Bacteria > Campylobacterota > Campylobacteria > Campylobacterales > Sulfurimonadaceae > Sulfurimonas. The sequence goes on from JAGGWO010000038.1 coordinate 2,774, forward strand.
AAGATATACCTGTCAAAGCATCTTTTGCATCAACAGAAACAGTAAACGCAGTCTCATAAGATGAAGTATTTGAACTTACCATAGGGTTTAAATCTAATCTTGTAGCTATTGACTTGCTAAGAGCCACACAAATAAGCCCTCTTGCATGTGTTGCCATAAAGTTTACATGGTCAGGTGAACTAAATGCAGCTGCATAAACTAAATCACCCTCATTTTCTCTATCTTCATCATCAATCATGATGACCATGTTACCCTTTTTAATCTCGTCTATCGCTTCTAAAACTCTCTCAATCGGTGTCATAAATTCTCTTTTATCTAATTTGATTTTATTATATATCATTTTTCATTAAAAAGAGTTCAAATTATATTTTTAAATTCATCTCTAATACACTTGACAAATAGCCAACTTTTACCTATAATTTCGCTCCAACAAACATGGTAACATTGTTTGTTAAGCGTCGCGGAATAGAGCAGTTCGGTAGCTCGTCGGGCTCATAACCCGAAGGTCGCAAGTTCAAATCTTGCTTCCGCAACCAATTTACAAAACAAACAAATGATGGGGTGTCGCCAAGCGGTAAGGCATCAGCTTTTGGTGCTGACATTCGGGGGTTCGATCCCCTCCACCCCATCCACACTTTTTAAATATCGCGGAATAGAGCAGTTCGGTAGCTCGTCGGGCTCATAACCCGAAGGTCGCAAGTTCAAATCTTGCTTCCGCAACCAATCAACATCCTTCAAAACACTTTGGAATTATTAAGCTACTATCTCAATAACTTTATCGGCATTGTCAAACACTGTTTTGACCATCTCTTAAAAACGTATTGGAAAACTCTCTATATCTTCCTCTCTCGCATCAGGTTTTATAGCAGATATTAAAATAGCCATTGGATTAACTACCTTTTGAGGTTTATAGTTTACTCCAACTTTTTCATTTGTATCTAAGCGAGTAAAAAGGACATCACTTTCGATGTCAGCATTGTAAAAAAGCGATACATTTCTATTGTTACCGCAATGTTAAGCTTTTATTACAAATATCGACACTTAATTTTGAAATATATCCCTATAATAAGTTCTTATCTTCGCAGTGTAGCTACAAGTCTCTTCGTATGCAAAAGTAAATCAAAAGCTTCAATAATATGCTTACATGTCAGGTCTGAACTCAACAGAGCATCTTTAGCACATCCCTCATCACCCAAAATTGAAATACCAATAGCAGCTAAACGCAACATCTCTTTATCGTTATTTCCATTACCCAACGCTATACAATTATCCGCTCCAAGTGTACTGACATATTGCGCTTTTTCCTTTGTATGGTTATCACTTGAAAGCACTTTAATATTTGTGTTGTACTCTTTTAACTGAGAGTGAACACTTCCAAATGTATCCGCGGTTATTACGTGTAAAGTATATTTTTTGGACAACTGCTCAAACAGTCCTTTTATTTCAGGAAGAACCACTCCATCTTTAGCGATTGTACCGTTAAAATCACAAACAATATCTGTAATTTTAACTGTTTTAAAATTGGCTATCTCTATCATTAACTACCTTAGTGCTATAATCTACGCAAAGTATAACCAAAACAAGGTATAAAATGGAATCAATTAAGTTAACCGAGTATAGTCATGGGGCTGGATGTGGATGTAAAATTTCACCTATGTTGTTAGATGAGATATTAGAAACTTCAGTAAAAGTATCCTCTTATCCAAATCTTTTAGTTGGAAATTCTGACAAAGATGATGCGGCGGCCTTTGATCTTGGCAATGGAACTTCGGTACTCTCAACCACAGACTTTTTCATGCCTATTGTGGATGATGCATTCACCTTTGGACAGATTGCTGCAACCAATGCACTAAGTGATATTTATGCTATGGGTGGAAAACCTTTGATGGCTATCTCCATTTTTGGATGGCCTATTGATAAACTTTCAGCTGATGTAGCAAAAGATGTTATTGATGGTGGACGTTCTATATGCGAAGAAGCAGGTATACCACTTGCTGGTGGGCACTCTATTGACTCTCCTGAACCTATTTTTGGTCTTGCCGTTACTGGATTAGTTGATAACAAACATCTAATGCAAAACTCTAATGCAAAAGAAGATTGTCTTATTTTTTTAACAAAACCCCTTGGCATTGGTATCTTATCAACAGCACAAAAACAGAAACAGATAGAGGATGGGCACATTGACCCTGCTATTAAAGCAATGACAACACTTAACAAAATTGGCGCTGATTTAGCCAAGCTTGATGGCGTTATAGCTATGACTGATGTCACAGGTTTTGGTCTTTTAGGACACCTCGTTGAAATCTGTGAAGCAAGTAAAATCAGTTCTGAGATTAATTTCAACAAAGTACCTTTACTCCCTAATGTAGAAAAGTACAGACAATTAGGCTGTATTCCAGGGGGAGCTAAAAAGAACTTTATGAGTTATGGCTCTAAAATCAGTGAAATGACACAACAACAACGCGAGATTCTTTGTGACGCGCAAACTTCAGGGGGTCTGCTAGTTATAGTAGAAATGCAGGCAGTAGATAAATTTTTAGAACTAACAAAGCAAAATAATCTACATCTTGAAGCTATTGGGAAAACCATTTTAAAAGGCATCAACGTAGTTGAGATTATATAAATGTTAGAACTTCCGCAAAGTGATGATTTTAAATCAATTGTTTTAAATAACATACCTCTTATAGATGTAAGAGCACCTATTGAATTTCAAAAAGGTGCTTTTCAAAATGCTGTTAATTTACCTCTCATGAATGATGAAGAACGTCATCTCATTGGGATTAAATACAAAGAAAAAGGCAATGTAGAAGCTGTAAAGCTAGGTCATGAACTTGTGAAAGATGATGTTAAGCTAAGCCGAGTAAACGCATGGCTTGATTTTAAAACCCAACATCCAGACGCATTTCTGTACTGTTTTAGAGGTGGCCAACGTTCTAAAATATCACAAGAGTGGATGAAAGAGTCCGGACAAAATATTGTCCGATTAAAAGGTGGTTACAAAGCCTTTAGAAGTTACCTAATGCAAGAGATAGAAGAGTCTACTAAACACTTTAAGCCAATTATACTAGGTGGTCGGACTGGTTCTGGAAAAACCATACTTTTAAAAAATATTAAAAACTCAATAGATCTTGAAGCTTTAGCTAACCATAGAGGCTCCTCCTTTGGCAGAAAAACAACACCCCAACCTACACAGATAAATTTTGAAAATGCTCTTGCATATGATTTAATTCAAAAATTAGATAAAGGCTTTAATGAACTATTTTTTGAAGATGAGGGTAAATATGTCGGAAGCGTTTATATTCCAAAAGAATTTGCAAATTATCTCTCTTTCGCACCACTAATCATACTTGAAACGCCTGATGAGGATCGCATAGAGATTACCTTTGACGAGTATATTGTTCAGGCTCAAAAAAGTTATAAGATACTCTTTGAAAAAGATTTTCTTCAAGAGTGGGTTAAAGATATTCAAGAAGCTATGAAACGTATCAACAGAAGACTCGGTTCAGAGCGATACAAGGTGGTTTGTGGCCTATTTGAAGATGCTCTTGATGAACAAATGAAAAACAATTCGCTCCATCTTTATAAAGCATGGATAGCCTATCTTCTCAGTGAATATTATGATCCAATGTACGATTATCAGATACAAAAAAATGCATCCAAAATATTATTTAGAGGCAACAGTGAGGAAATCATCTCCTATATTGAAAATTACTCTAAAAATCTCAAATAAACTTACTTTAAAGTTTCATGTGTTAAAATTCCGCCCGAAACAACAACATTGGGGTATCGCCAAGCGGTAAGGCACTAGTTTTTGGTACTGGTATTCGGGGGTTCGAATCCCTCTACCCCATCCACAACCCTCAAAAC
>JAGGWO010000160.1 GCA_021157485.1 Sulfurimonas sp.
ACAAAGTTCACTATTATCAATAAACGCAGAGATTAATTTGTTTTTTTCACTGCTTGAGAGATAGAGTGAAGATGTCTTAAAAAGAGTATTCGCCAAATAAGAGCTGATATGTTCTGAGAAATTTGGATAGATAACACTCTCTATCATCCCTTTTCGCATAATAATATGCTTATCTAGATATTCCATAACAATCACACTCATCTCTTCATCACTGTGATAGATTTTAGGTATATGCTCGCTTAGCTTTGCAAAGGCTTTAAGCGAGCGAATCTCATAAGTCATACGCTCTTTTGAGAGAGGATAGGACTCACCAACACAGCGAAGATAGGGAACAGCCTGTTTAACTATGAGAGATTTAGAACTCTCAGTTGTAGATGTAGCTAAAAATACAAAGTTAAGGTTTCCATCACCAATCTCTTTAATCTCAAGTGTATCAGCGTTAAAATAGCTCTTAATCTCAGGAAGTGAGAAAAGATACTCTTGTAGATTTTTGATATCTAAGATTTTGTATGACATTTATATCTCCTTGTTGTAGCTTACATCTCTTTTAAAAACTAAATTTTTCAGACTTCTATCTTCATTTTCGCTTGCAAACTCACTCACATTTTCTAAGCGATGTGAAAACTTAAAACTAGGTGCTCTCTCTTTTACTAATTGAATGATAAACTCACTATCCAAATCAGGTGAGTTTAAACAGGCTAGTAGAGTGCAATCTTCAGACGCAATCTGTGGAAGTTTTGTAATGATTTTTATGTAATCTTTTGTAGCCTCAAAACTTCCTTTTTGAAAGGTTGGAGGGTCAATGATGATTAAATCATAAGGACCTTTTTTCTTTATACGTGAGAATGATTTTAGTATGTTATAGGGATGAAAACTTATACCTTTCATCTCTAACTCATTGAGGTGATGATTTGTTCGTCCAGTTGAGAGTGCACCTTTACTCATGTCAATGTTTGATACTTTACTAGCTCCACCAAACGCAGCAGCCAAGGAGAAAGCACATGTGTATGAGAAGAGATTTAAAACACTTTTGTCTTTAGCATTCTCTCTTACAAATTCACGTCCATTTTTCATATCAGGAAAGTAACCGCTGTTTTTATTTGAGAGGAGGTTAAGTTTTATCTTCATACCATTTTCAACTACATAGAGATTATCAGAGAGTTCACCAACTATAATCTCACTAGGAGAGCCTTTAAGGTATCTTCTTTGTAAAACAATAGTCTTATGTCTAGAAGTAGAGATAAACTCTTTAAGCATCTCTAACAGCTCATCTTCTTGCTCTTCTTCTGAGTAAAGTGCAACACTCAAAATGTCATCAATAGAGTCAATAGTTAGATGCTTCCAAGCCTCATAAAGCCCACCTCGGCCATGGAAAACTCTTTTAAACTCATCTGTTGCGTTTTGTGAATTGTTTTGTATATGCTCTTTTATCTCTAAAATTGTCACTCTCTTCCTTTAATCCAAACGCCAGTAGTAAACATAGCGATTTCTCTCATTACTAAAGAGCTCTTTTTCATTGATGAATTTTATCTGATTTACTATACCTTCATGCCCTACAAGTCTATCTAGTTTCTCTTTTGTTTTTGTGTTAAAGAGTTGCAAATCACTTTGCTCACCGCTTGAGTATATTCCAGTTTTACCACTTGGAGCAATACCAACGCAGTAGACAAGAAAATCACTTTTAATATGATAATCCTTTTTTCCCTCTTGATAAACAGCTACACGTCTATCTTGTCCTGCCGTAATTATTACATCATTTGCATATGCGACATGATAAACATTGTCTACATTTTGAGAAGAGTAAACCTTTAGAGTATCAGAAGTTTTTACATCCAAAATTCTAATCTCGCCACTCTCATCACTCATTATAACTTTGCTTTTATCTTCACTTAGAGTTATATCACCAAGTGTACTTTGTGAAACATGGCGTTTATAAAGATTGTAATTTTCACCTAAATCATGTAAAAGTATTTCTGAAGCAAAAGTTCCTAGAAGTATTCTTTCGTCATTTACAAATCTTGCCTCTTTAATCGTGAGTTTTTTCTCTTCATTGATAATATTTTTTAACTCGTAATTCTCATAAATCCATACATTTCTGTATGCGTCTTGACCAATACTGACTATAAGTACTTTACCATTGAGATAATCAACACTTAAAATATTAGGAGATGTGAGCTCACCCATTCTTGAAGTGATAGGCTCTAGTGCGATGAACTCCAGAAGTTTTTGAGTTTTTAAATCAAAAACATCTACTGTTCCTGCATCGTTTGCGATATAAATTCTGTTTTCATGCACAACAAAGTCATTGACAATACCCAAAGACTTGAGTTTAAAAGTTGGTGCTATCTCTTTTGCTTGCATAAGTGAAATAAAGAGTAAAAGAAGAGCAACAACATTTTTCAAAACTTATACTTTTTCCCAGAATGTACCAGCAGGAGTATCCATGATACTTACACCAAAAGTTAAAATTTCATCACGAAGTCTGTCTGATTCTTCAAAGTTTTTCTCTTTTTTAGCCTCGTTGCGTTTTATAATTAACACATCAATTTTTGCTTTAGTATCTGCGTTTATGCCAAACTGAAAATACTCAAATGGATTTTTAACTCCAAAGCCTAAAATCTCTTCGATGTAAGCTAGGTTAGAGATAGTCTCGCGTTTTAGTACTTTATGTTTTCCGGCTGTGTCTAATGTTTCATTTGCAGTAGAAATCATCTCTTCAATTAGAGCTAAGGCAGAAGATACATTCATATCATCACTAAGGGCTTTAAGAAGTTCGTCTTTAAACGCAGTCGGTTCAGAGTTTTCAGCTAAACCAAAAAGACGTTTTTTAAGTCTGTAAATCTTATCAAGTCTCTTTTTCGCAGTTGCTAAGTCCTCAGTGTTAAAGTTGAAGTTACTTCTGTAGTGTGTGCTTAAAAGATAAAAACGCAATACTTCTCCATCATATTCTTTAAGAGCATCTTTTAGAAAGAAACTGTTGCCCAAAGATTTAGACATCTTTTCGCCATTTATATTTACAAAACCGTTATGCATCCAGTAATTTGCAAGTGCATGGTTTGAGCTACATCTAGTCTGAGCAGCTTCATTCTCATGGTGAGGGAAAAGTAGGTCAGCTCCACCACCGTGGATATCAACTGCAAACGCAGCATCAGGTTTTGCAAGATGTTTTTCTATCATGGCAGAACACTCTAAGTGCCAACCGGGACGACCGGCTCCAAATGGAGATTCAAAAGTGATAGTGTCATCTTTGACAGATTTCCAAAGGGCAAAATCAGCATGGTTGCGTTTAAGAGATGAACTCTCAACACGCTCTTGTCTATCATCTTCATCTTGAACACGTTTTGAGAGTGTAAGGTACTCACTATCGCTTGAAGTATCAAAGTAAACATCTCCCTCAGAAGTAGGGTAGGCGTGTCCAGAGTCTATAAGACGCTGTATCATCTCATACATTGCGTTTAGACTCTCTGTCGCTTTAGGCTCAATGTTAGGACGAGATACTCCAATAGCTGCCATCTCCTTATGAAAGGCTTCTGTATAGAAGTCTGTAATCTCTTTTATATCTTTACCTTGTTCTATTGCTTTTTTGATGATTTTATCATCTATGTCAGTGATATTTCTAGCATAAGTAACATCGTAATCATTAGCCTTTAAAACACGCGTAAGCAGGTCAAAAACTAAAGCAGA
>JAGGWO010000092.1 GCA_021157485.1 Sulfurimonas sp.
GTGCAGGAAGCTATGGTGATAAAAAAATATTTGACATAATAGAATCTAAAACAGCTTCAAACATTGAGTTAGCTTTTTTAAGTAACGATGCTTATACTCCACTAGATAACGTTGTCTCAACTAACACGACTAACGAAAAAGATATTGTTGTGAACTCATCTAACTATATTTCTACTAACGCAGAATTAGCAAAAAACTTTTTAAAATTTGATGTCGGCATTGAAAATATGGAGTTTTTCGCTGTTTTAAAAATCGCACAAGAGTTTAACATTCCAGCTGGTGGCGTTTTTTGCATAACTAACTTCACTAACCAAAATGCTCACGAAGATTTTTTAAAGAACCATGAAGAAGCGAAAAAACTGTTAGACAAACATGTAAAAAATAGAATAAAAGAGCTAACAAAACAAAATCAATAATTTCATTTGTTGAAATTATAATTAAAATTATAATTATTTATGTTATAATTATTATAATTTTAAATTAAAGGTTTTATAAGATGAAAATAAAAAACATTCTATTTTTAACAGCACTAGCTACGTCAACACTACTCGCTCAGTCAGGAAAGATGCTCTTTACTAATTACTGTTCAAGCTGCCACGCTACAGTAATAGGTGTTAATGAATCTGGCGGTGACCTAACAAATGTATACGCTGCACCATATGCCAAAGATATTATTAACAAACTTAAAACTGAAACTAACTCTAAAGCTGAATTTATTCTATTTGTAAAAGACTATATTGAAAACCCTGATAGAAGAAAATCTCTTTACTCTAAAAAAGCTATCAAAGATTTCGGGATTATGCCATCTCTGAAGGGTGCTATGAGTTATGAAGAATCAACAAAGTTAGCTAACTATCTTTACAGTAAATACAATAAAAACAGTGCAATAGCTACTGAACCCTCTAAAAAAGAGTCTCAAACAGTTAGTAGAGGTGAGAAACTATTTACTTATAACTGTTCAAGCTGTCATACTACAGTAATAGGTGTTAATGAATCTGGCGGTGACCTAACAAATCTATATGCTGCACCTTATGCTAAGGATGTAGTTAATAAACTCAAAGCTGAAACTAAAACTAAAGCTAAATTTATTCAATTTGTAAAAGACTATATTCAAAACCCTGATAAAAGAAAATCTCTTTATTCCAAAAGAGCTATCAAAGATTTCGGGCTAATGCCATCTCTGAAGGGTGCTATGAGTGATAAAGAGTCAACAGAACTAGCTGATTATCTTTACCACAAATACGACAAGTAGACTATATTTCACTCTCTACTATCACTATCTTGTAAAATAAGATAGTGATAAAATATTCAACTTCCATAAAACATAAATTTAGCATATAAACTATATAATGCATCTACTCAAATCTAAGGAATTTACAAACATATGAAACCATCATTAATGGACTTTACCCAAAAAGAGCTGATGGGTATGATAAAACCAGCCTTTCGTGTAAAACAGATTTTTGGATGGCTCTATCATCAGTATGCGCAGAACTTTGATGATATGAAAAATATTCCAAAAAGTATGAAAGAGGAGCTCTCGCAGAAATTTGTTGTAAATCCTTTAACAATTGTAAATAAAGAAGAATCAACTGATGGAACTATAAAGTATCTTCTTCAAATGCAAGATGGCAAAACTATGGAAGCTGTTTGGCTGAAAATGAAAGAAACGCAGCTTGACAGTAACGGTGAAGTCATTCAAGAGGCAAAATACACTATCTGCGTTTCAACTCAGGTTGGATGTAAAGTAGGGTGCACATTTTGTCTAACAGCTAAAGGTGGTTTTACAAGAGACTTAACAGCTGGAGAGATTGTAGCTCAGGTTGTAACACTTAAACGCGATAACAATCACAAACATAACCGTAAGATAAATATAGTCTATATGGGAATGGGTGAACCACTTGATAATCTTGATAATGTTGCACAAGCTATAAAGATTTTTAAAGAAGAAGAGGGCTTAGCTATTGGTGGAAAACGCCAAACTGTTTCTACAAGTGGTCTTAGTACTAAAATAGATAAGCTCGGAGAGATGGATTTAGGTGTTCACATCGCTATATCTCTTCATGCTGTAGATGATGAGCTTAGAAGTGAGCTTATACCTATGAATAAGGCTCACAACATTAACTCTATCATTGAAGCTGTTAAACGCTTTCCTATAGATACTCGTAAACGCGTTATGTTTGAGTATCTGGTTATAAAGGGCAAGAATGATGATTTAGGGTCTGCTAAGAAGCTTGTAAAGCTTTTAGCCGATATCAAAGCCAAAGTAAACCTTATCTACTTTAATCCTTATCCTGGAACTGATTATGATAGACCAAGCAGAGCTGATATGGTTGCGTTTCAAGAGTATTTGATTAAGCATGGTCTACTTTGTACTATACGTGATTCAAAAGGTATAGATATTAGTGCAGCGTGTGGTCAACTCAAAGAAAAAACAGAACAAGAAATTTAAATAATAAAGGATATAAATTGGCTAGCGTAGATATAGCAGAAATAATTTTAATTGTAGTCGTATTTGCAGTAGGTGTAGGTGGTTTTTTATATGTTGCAACAAAAGATGACTAGTAATTGTTATCAATTTGAGATAAAATAGTAATAGAATTTAAAAAAGGAAATATATAATGGCTGAAAAATTAGACTCAGATAGAATAAGAGAGATATATAAACTTTGTAAAGCTCACTTTGGTGATGTTCGTTTTGTAGGTATTAAATATCATAGTAAAATTGGTTGGATGGCTAAAGCTCAATTAGGTGATGATTTTGAAAACTTAACTGCTGATGGTAAAACAAGTACTGATGCTCTTAGAAAACTTAGAGATCGTGTAAAGAAAATCATAAAAAGATATAACGGAGTTTAATACTCTAGAAGTAAAACGACCAACACACCAGGGAGGTCGTTTATAAATGTAATAATACCCTACTTTTCTTATAACTATCTTCCACTTAATTAAAATACTCAAAACTGACAAACTTCATTTTAAAAAGATTATACCTGATAGAGAAATTTCTAAATTCATACGAAATGTGTAGTATTCACACATTGTTGTAAAGTGTGAATACAATTGCGCATTATTAGAAGACAAATTAATAAATTTATCACTTTATTAAGAATTATTTTATATAAATCTAATCTGAAATCAAAACTTTTATATAGCTTAAAGCCCAACTTATAGGGCTTTGTGGGAATTTTAATAAAATATTATTAAATAGAGGATAAAAATTACATTTTATAGAATAAGTTATTCACATTAAGCAATTAAAAGCTCTAGACATGGCGTATTAATTACTCTTTATTAACAGTATATACTTTTAATAACTAAAGAGAAAACTAATGTAATTATTATTAAAATTGTAGCGTTTGTTATATGTTGAAAGACAAACTCAATGTTTCATGTGAAACATTGCAGAAGTTCTTGTGAAACAAGTGAACACAATAAAATTCATACACAAATGAAATAGTTACTTACACAAGGCAAAACAATTGAACACTACAAAGACTATGTACAAACCCAACAGTTACTTACAGAAGTAAAACACAAAGTGTTTAAATAACTAAACAGAAATCTCCATACTCTCAAAACATACCTTCTCAAAATCTATATCACTTTTAATATTATATACCTTATTATAAAGTTCAAATTCTAATTCATTTGCATGTAACAGTAATCTAGTTGCTCCACCTTTTTCAATTCTATCTTGAGGAGTTAAAACTTTATCTAAAAACTTAACCATATCTTCTTCGCTCTGTCCATAAACTGGATCTCCAACTATTGGATGTTTCACGTGGAACAAATGTACTCTAATCTGATGCTGTCGTCCAGTATATGGAGAACACTCAATCAGAGTCATATCTAACTCAGGAAAATATTTTAGAGGCTTGAAGTCTGTCTTTGATGCTTTTCCAGTTTCATGAACTTTAACAACCATTCTAAGAATAGCACTCTGATCTTGAGCTCTAAGAAGTGGAGCCTCAACGCAAAGCTCTTCTTTAAACTCACCGTGAACCATTGCAATGTATTTCTTTTGCATCTCACGTTCTTGAAACATCATCTTGATATCTCTCTCGCTTACTTTATTTTTAGCACACAACACAAGTCCACTTGTCTCTTGGTCAATTCTATGTGCAATATTAGCATCACGTCCAAACTGAAACTTTAGTTCATCTATTAAAGAGTAGGGTGTTCTTTTTGTCTGTGGATGAATCAGTACTCCACTCGGTTTATCAAATACAACAAACTCCTCTTCTACATAAGTAGGTTTAAGACCTTTAGTAATTGGATCAAAAAATATAAACTCAAACTCACCCTCAACTTCTCCGGCAGTCTTCATCATCTTCTCACCATCAACAAGAACTCTACCTTTAGAGATAAAACGCTGTGCTTCTCTTTGTGTATATCCTAATTCATTTATCAGAAATAAAAAGGCTTTCTGTTTTTTGGATGCAAACATTTTTTTAATTACAAATGGCAAAATTTAATTCCTTTTTAATCGTTTTCTTACAATAATTTCTGTAGAATTGATTACTTTAATATATCCGAATTTTAACATAAAACTTAAGATAATAATCACAAGGAACATATATAATGATAGAGAGATATGCAAGAAAAGAGATGTCAGATAAGTGGACACAACATGCAAGATATGCGGCATGGTTAGAAGTAGAAAAAGCTGCAGTTAAAGCTTGGGCAAAACTTGGAAAGATTCCTCAAGATGATGCAGATAAAATTGTAAAAAATGCAACATTCTCAGTAGAACGTATAGAAGAGATTGAAGCAGTAACTAAACATGACCTTATAGCATTCAATACAAGTGTTTCAGAAAGCTTAGGTGATGAATCAAGATGGTTTCACTATGGTATGACAAGTTCTGATGCAGTTGATACTGGTGTTGCACTTCAAATGAGAGACTCTTTAAACATTATTATCGATGATGTAAAAACCTTAATGGAATCAATCAAGAAACGCGCAGAGGAACATAAGATGACTCTGATGGTTGGACGTTCTCATGGTATCCATGGTGAGCCAATTACTTTTGGTCTAACTTTAGCTGTTTGGTATGATGAAGTTGCTCGTCACCTTTTAAACCTTGAACAGACTATGGAAGTGATTTCAGTTGGACAAATATCTGGAGCTATGGGTAACTTTGCACATGCACCACTTGAGCTAGAAGAGTATGCTATGGCAGAACTTGGACTTAAACCTGAGCCTTGCTCTAACCAAGTTGTACATCGTGATCGTTATGCTAGACTTGCCACTACCTTAGCACTGCTTGCTTCTTCAGTAGAAAAATTCGCAGTTCAAGTAAGACACCTTCAACGTACAGAAGTATATGAGGCTGAAGAGTTTTTTGCAAAAGGTCAAAAAGGATCTTCAGCAATGCCACATAAACGTAACCCTATTCTTACAGAAAACATTACTGGTCTTGCAAGAATGATTAGAGCTTACGCAGCACCAGCGATGGAAAATGTAGCACTATGGCACGAACGTGATATCTCTCACTCATCAACTGAGCGTTTTTGGTTACCAGATGCTTTCATAACAATGGACTTTATGCTTCACCGTATGAATAATGTTATAGCTAACCTAACAGTATTCCCAGAAAATATGATGAAAAACCTAAACCTAACAGGTGGACTTGTTTTCTCTCAACGTGTTTTACTTGAACTTCCTCTTCAAGGTGTATCACGTGAGGATGCATATAGAATTGTTCAAAGAAATGCAATGAAAGTTTGGGAAGAGATTCAACAAGGTAAACCTACAACTGACGAGAATGGTGAGTCACTATATCTTAACCACTTGTTAGCTGATGAAGAGTTAGGCAAGTCGCTGAGTGAAGAACAAATTCGTGAGTGTTTTAACTATGATTACTACACTAAAAATGTAGATAATATTTTCAAACGTGTTTTTAAATAACATCACAAAAACTACCAGCATGACCTTCTTGGTTATGCTTTATATCATATAAAATTATACATATATAAAGTCTAAAAAAAACTCTTATAATTTGCTACAAAAAATGATAACTTTAATCTTTACTACAATTTGTTTTAGATAAAATCTCTTACTTATACCTAGATTTTTTATGTAATAATTTTAGTAATTATTATGTGAAAAATCAAAATATATTATCAGGAAAATATTAATGATAACAATTATAAAACGTAATGGTAGAACAGAGCCTCTAGATATTACTAAAATCCAGAAGTATACAGCTGCAGCAGTTAAAAATTTAACTAACGTTTCACAGAGTGAGTTAGAAGTAGATGCTCAAATTCTCTTTCGTGATGGTATAACATCTAAAGAGATTCAAGAGACTCTTATTAAAACAGCTGTTGATAAGATAGATATAGATGCTCCTAACTGGACGTTTGTTGCCTCACGTCTTTTCATGTTCAATCTTTACCATCAAGTAAATGGTTTTACTGGTTACTGTTCACTTGAGAACTATTTTGTTCGTGGAGAGAAAGAGGGACGTCTTCTTCTTGGTCTATCAGATATGTATGACTTAGAGAGATTAGAAAAGCATATCACTCCTGAACGAGACATGCTTTTTAATTACCTTGGTGTTAAAACTCTTTATGACAGATACCTAATCAAAGATAGAGACTCAAACCCTATAGAACTTCCTCAGCACATGTTTATGGCTATCGCTATGTTCTTAGCACAACGTGAGGAAGACAAACACGAATGGGCTATTAAGTATTATGATATGATTTCTCAGTTTCAAGTTATGCTTGCAACTCCAACTCTATCTAATGCGAGAACAACTAGACACCAACTAAGCTCATGCTACATCGGCTCAACGCCTGATAATATTGAAGGTATATTTGACACTTACCAAGAGATGGCAATGCTATCTAAGTTTGGTGGTGGAATTGGTTGGGATTGGACAGGTATTCGTTCTATGGGTTCATTTATTGATGGACATAAAAACGCAGCCGGTGGAACTGTACCATTTCTTAAAATCACAAATGACATTGCTATTGCAGTTGACCAACTTGGAACTAGAAAAGGTGCTATTGCTGTTTACATGGAACCGTGGCATATAGATATTAATGATTTTCTTGACCTAAAGAAAAACTCTGGTGAAGAGCGTCGTCGTGCTCATGATCTTTTCCCTGCGATGTGGTTAAATGATCTTTTTATGCAGAGAGTTCAAGAGGATGCTATTTGGACTCTGTTTGATCCTTATGATGTTAGAGACTTAACGGAACTTTATGGTGATGCATTTAACAAAAGATATATGGAATTAGAGCAAGATGATTCAATCATAAAAGAGAAAGTAAAAGCAAAAGATCTTTGGAAAAAGATTTTAACTTCTTACTTTGAAACTGGCTCACCATTTCTCTGTTTTAAAGATAATGCAAACAGAGCTAACCCAAATGATCACTTTGGAATTATTAGAAGTTCAAACCTCTGTACTGAAATCTTTCAAAATACAGCGCCAAATCACTACAAGATAAAGTATATTTTTGAAAATGGTGATAGTGTTAGTTATGAAGAAAATGAGATGGTAACAGTGGATAGCGGTATAACAAAACCTGCTAAAAAAGTTACTGCTCTTGATTCACTTGGCGGTCTGCCAATCTATGTTGTTGAGAAAGAAAAAGTTGATGGTTCTACGGCTGTATGTAACCTTGCCTCTATAAATCTCTCACGCATAAACACTAAAGAAGAGATTGAGAGAGTAGTACCAATCGCTGTAAGATGTTTGGATAATGTTATTGACCTTAACTTCTACCCTGTAGAAAAAGTAAAACGTACAAACATGAGAACTCGCTCAATTGGTCTTGGTGTAATGGGTGAAGCTCAGATGTTAGCAGAACAAGCTATCACATGGGGAAGTCAAGAACACTTTGATAAGATAGATGAGATTATGGAAGCTGTTTGTTATAACGCGGTTTCTGCATCATCTGATTTAGCAAAAGAAAAAGGTCAATACCCAGAGTTTGAAGGTTCTAAATGGAGCAGAGGAATAATGCCTCAAGACCATGCAAACGCAGAGGTTATAAACCTAGTAGACCGTGGTGGTCTTTTTGCTTCAACTTATGAGTGGGATGATTTAAGAACTAAAGTAAAATCTCAAGGTATGAGAAACGGTTATCTGATGGCTGTTGCACCTACAAGTTCTATCTCTATTTTAACTGGAAC
>JAGGWO010000179.1 GCA_021157485.1 Sulfurimonas sp.
ACATTATCCATGGAGAGTATTGTAGCTTTTTATCTATTGGCTCTTTTAAAACATCTTTTAAGCTTTTTTCAGAACTTTTTACAAACTTTTTATTTTTTTCGATGTACTCATAAAGCTCTTTCATAATCATCATAGAGGAAAAAGTTTTCTCATCAACAACAACTCCAAAACTCTGCTCAATAAATATAAATAGCTCTACATAGTTAATAGAATCAAGCCCTAAATCCAACTCCATGTGAGAGTAAGGATATACCTCTTTCCCACTAAGTTCAACTAAAAATGACTTTAACAAAGCGTAATCTTCACTTTTGATATCCAGCTCATCTTTTAGTTTCTTTGCAGTAGATACAATATCATATGAGGTTACTCTATCTTCATCTTCAGCCGAGAAGTTATAAACTTCTATGGCGTACCATCTAAGTTCACTCTCTATATTAATAATATTTGATTTTTTTAACTCATCAAAATCTGGATAGAGTGTTGCATGTAATCCATTTTCATTACGGCTAATTTCAACCTTTTTTACTAAGGGAGATATTGATAATATCTTATCTTCTACTGCTTTAAAACTTTTCATAATTTATAATACCATATTACAAGCCTATATTAAGAGCCAAAAAGCTAAAATTCTATTTAAAATCACAGAAGGATATCTTTGCTAAATCTCCCAAACGCATTAGCTTCATTACGAATACTTTTAGCACCACTAATGTTTTGGATAATCCTAAATCCTGAACTTTTTACAGATAACGGGTTTCATATAACATGGAACTACTATGTTGCTTCACTTCTATTTGTATTAGCAAGTGCAACTGACTTTTTTGATGGTTATATCGCAAGACAATGGAATCAGATGACGATGCTTGGAGCTATCCTAGATCCATTAGCAGACAAGATGCTTACTCTTGCTGCGTTTTTAGGTCTAATGATGATAGGTGAAGCGTCAGCTTGGGCTATCTATATCATCATAGTACGTGAGCTTTTCATTACTGGAATTCGTACGGTTGCAGTAAGTGAAGGTATCAGTGTCAAAGCTTCATGGGCTGGAAAAGTTAAAACTGTAGCTCAAATGATAGCAATTGGATTTTTACTCATGCACTGGCCATTTGGAGCCGAACTCTTATGGATTGCAGTAGCACTTACTATTTACTCTGGACTTGAATACCTTTGGGGATTTAAAACAGCAATTGTAAAGGATAATAATTAATGTCTTGGATAGTCTCACTTTTAGTTCTTTCAGGACTTATATTTTTTCATGAACTTGGTCACTACACAGCTGCTCGTCTTATGGGTGTATATGTAGAAGTTTTTAGTATCGGTTTTGGTAAAAGACTTTTTACTTTTAGAAAATGGGATACTGAGTGGAGTATCTCTGCAGTACCTCTTGGCGGTTACGTGAGAATGAAAGGTCAAGATGATTCTGATCCTACAAAAAAAAGTTATGATAAAGATAGTTACAATACTAAAACACCAATGCAGAAGATTTTTATACTTTTAGCAGGACCATTTGCAAACTTTGTCTTAGCATATATTCTTTACTTTTTTATCGCTCTTGGCGGACCAAACATACTCTCTCCAGTGATAGGTAAAGTTGTAGAAAACTCTCCTGCGTTTGTTGCAGGACTGGAGTCAAATGACACTATCCGCAGCATAAATGGTACTCAAATTACAACTTGGAAAGAGATGGCAGATATTATCTCAACTTCGAAAGGCTCCCTGAATCTTGAGATCCAAAGAGCTGGTTTTGTTGAGCTTAAAACATTGACTCCAAAGCTTAATGAAAGTACAAATCTATTTGGAGATATAATCCAAAAGAAGATGATAGGAATATCAAGTGCCGGTGTAACACACAAGTTAGATTTACGCGTAGGAGATACACTCTCTTATGCAACTGAGCAGACTATTTTTGCATCTACTATGATATTTACAGGTGTTAAAAAACTTCTTTTTGGAGAGGTTCCTGCTAACGAGTTAGGTGGAATAATATCTATCGTAAAAATAACTTCAGATGCAACAGATGCAGGTTGGATGAGTGTTCTTTTCTTTGCAGCACTTATAAGCGTAAATCTTGGCGTTCTTAATCTACTTCCTATTCCAGCACTTGATGGTGGGCATATTATGTTTAACCTCTACGAACTTATCTTTAGACGTGAAGCTAGTGAAGCGATTATCATAAAACTTACTATTGCCGGCTGGGTCATACTTTTTGGACTAATGGGACTTGGAATTTTTAACGATATTAATAGATTGATGGGATGATTAGGAATTAGTAAATGAACGAAATAGAATACAAAATATATATTGATGATGTGATTAGACGTGTAGAGAGTGCAAGACTTAAAGTGAGTTCTTATCATATAGTTAAGATAGTTGCGGTAAGTAAATACTCAACTTCAGATGAGATAGTGAAACTTTATAATATTGGACAACGTGCCTTTGGTGAAAATAAGGTTCAGGACTTAAAAGCTAAAGCAACTGAGCTTGAAGAATTACCTTTAGAGTGGCATTTTATAGGAAATCTACAAAAAAATAAAATCAACAACCTGCTAGACATAAACCCTACTCTATTTCACGCACTTGACTCTTTAGAGTTAGCACGTGAACTTCAAAAAAAGCTCAAAGCTAAAGATATGATTTTAGATACTCTCCTTCAGATAAATTCTGCAAAAGAGGAGTCTAAACACGGTTTTATGCCTGAAGTTGCACTTGAAATTTATAAGCAGATTCTTCAAGAGTGTCCAAACATCAATTTAAAAGGTGTCATGAGTATTGGCGCACATAGCGATGATAAAAATATAATTAAAAAGAGTTTTGAGACTACTTACAATATTTACAAAGAGCTACCAAACGCAACTGTCTGCTCTATGGGTATGAGCGGTGATTTTGAACTAGCGATTGAGTGTGGTTCCAATATGGTTAGACTCGGCTCTATTATGTTTAACAAGTAATTTAAATTACACTTCTTAATAAATAAATTTTATTTCCTTATAATTATAATAAGATATAATTACATTTATAACAATAAGGAATAATATGAAAAAAACAATACTTATGGATAAATATCCAATCTTTTCTTTAGAAGTCTCTAAAAATGAAACAACTTTCACAACTGTTGATGAGATTATATCCCATCTAAAAAGCTTAGTTGACAATCATCCAGTAGCAAAATACATAGCTCTTTTTGACCATTATGAACATACTAAGTCAATGGAAGATGGTGTGATAAATGATGAGATAAAAGCGGCTCAAAATCTAATTTTTTGTTTTGGTAAACAACTTCCAACTACAAAAATATTAGCAGTAAGACCGAGAAGTATAGGAGTATGTGAGCTCAAAGACTCTTTTGTAATAGACTTTTTAGAAGTTCCAAATGAGCAACTACACCAAGTAACAGAGACTTGGGCAAAATCAGTTGCTAATAGATAACTTTCACCAAAAGGTGAAGGTTATTTTATAACTTCTCTAGCATTAATAGGTTGAATTGGTCTATTATTTGCATGGTGTAGTGTATGTAAAAACTCTTCAACTTGGGCTTTAGATATAGTTGAATAATCTTTCATTACAAACCATCTAACACCCTCTGAACATGGAGGGGTAGTCAATGAACCACTAAATCTGTAGTAATCTTTATCTTTTGGTAAAATAGAGTTTATCGCTTTAGCTGTTAGTCCACATCCTGCACTTTCACCAGCTTTATGAGGCATTTTGTTCCATATCTTTTTAATGATTGGATTCTCTTTACCATCTTCAAACATAACTGCAACTACAGCTAATTTCCCATCTTTACTAGCGTGAACAAAATGAGCTTCTAATGGAAAGTTTTTACCCTCTATCTGATTTTCACTAGGTGTATGAAAATGAAACTGCTTTAAAGAAAACTCAATACCATCAATATGAATACTGCTTCCTTCTTTAATATTTACCTGAACAGTATGACCGTTATTTACAACTGACTGAGCACCTGTTTTATAATCAAATCCTATTTTTTCTAAATTATTAGCATCAACAGTTACTTTTTTTGCTATATTAATTGGGGACTGAGAAGAACCTGCTTTACACATAGTGTAATTTTCATCTAAATCACTCCAGTTTGATGGACCTTCATGCCCTGTATAACCCCAGTGGTGAGATGCATGACTACTTGCAAGAAGTGAAGAAGCTACTAATAAACTACCTATTAAGATTTTGTTTAATTTCATTTATATCCTTTTTAATTATTGGGGGGGATGATTATATCCAAAATATTATAACAGTTATTAATGATATATTATTTTCTTTTTTTATATCTCACAGCACAGCTCGATGGATTTTCTATAAGATTTTTTTGATATTCTATCATCTTAAAAAATGGATTTAAAAACTTATTTAACTTTTCTTTTTTAATATTTTCCACACTGCGTTTATTTAAAAGTTCTAAAACTACTAAAGTAGATTCAATAGTTGAGAGATAATTACTCTTAGGTTGTTCTTTTATCTGATACTGAGATGTAACATCAGTTGTAAAGCTCATATGTTTAAGCTTATTTAGATTCTGACTCAAAGTAAATATCTTTTTTGTGCATGCCCAAGTAGAATCTATAAGAAAAATTGCCATTGGTTTATTTGTGCCTAGGGTAAAGTTTGAGCTCTCTTCACTTAAATCCAGTGCGTTTGAGGAGGGAAAGAGTATGTAACTCTCATGGCTAGCTATTATCTCATTTATACGCTTATGCTCTGAAAAATCTATACCTATAAAAATCTCAGAATTACTAAGGCTTAAATGCGTAAAAAAACCTGTATTATTCTTAACCTTTTTAAACTCTTTTGGATGCATTAAAATTATAAACTTAGTCTTTGTATCTACTGCGTTTATATATTCGCACATACAAGAACTCTTAGGTCTATAACATTTATAACACTTCTCTCTGTTACCATATATAGTCACTAAAAGGTATCTCTTTTAAATTTTGAAAATCTATAAATATATATCATATTTTTTACTCAATTTTTCTTTTTAGTATTTTTAGAGGATAGAGACTCTCTTCGCTCTTTAAAGTTCTCTTTTAGTTTATTTAATTTATCTATCTCTCTATCTCCTAAACTTATTGTACTGTTCTCAACCTCTTCTCCTATTTTTACAGACAGGAGTTCTGACTTTTTCATTGCTAAAATTTGAGATGGGAATATACTTCTATGTCCAGATATTAAAAAGCTTATCACAGCACTTAAAGCTGCGTAATGGGCTATATCTATTCCAAAAAGCTCTACCGCCATAATAGTTGATGCAATTGGTGAGTTTGTAGTTGCTGATAATACACTAACAAACCCTAATGCAGCAAATAGTGTGAGATGCTCAGGAGATACAATAGTGGCAAAAGTATATCCACTTGTTGCTCCAATATAAAAGATTGGGGTAATTACACCACCACTCCCTCCTGAAGCAAGAGACAAGGATGTAAAAATAGTTTTTAAAATAAAAGTATACCAATGAACATCTTCTACTACAGCTAGATTCGGGTTCAATGTATCCGCTATTGTATTTAAACCCAATCCAATATATTGTTCACCAAATATAAGTGTCATAACTACGATAATAAGACCACCGACAAATGCTTTTATATACATATTTACTTTTATCTGTTTAACATTTTTTTCCATCTTAGAAATGGTGGTAATTATAAAATCTGATATAAATCCAAAAAAAAGTCCAGCAAGTACAACTTTAGCAATTAAAGAGAGATCAAGTGATACATCTTGAAAAAAGTGTAAATCATAATAAGTGTATTCTATACCTAAAAATTGTGCGGTAGTAAATGCTGCAAATCCAGCTATAAAAGATGGCAGTAAAACATCATACATTATTACGCCTATGATTAACACTTCCACACCAAAAATTGCACCAGCTATAGGAGTTCCAAATACTGAAGCAAATCCTGCACTAATACCGCAGATAACTAACTTTCTCCTATCTTTCTTATTAAACTTAAAAATACTAGAGACTAAGGATGCCATACCTGCTCCTATTTGAGCAGCTGGTCCCTCTTTACCTACCGAGCCACCAGCGAAAATAGTCATTATTGTTACTAATGTTTTTACTGGTATTACAGAAACGTCTATCTTTGCATCTTTTTTATGTACAGCAGATATAACCTTTTCAGTTCCATGTCCCTCAGCACTTGGAGCAAAAGTTCTAACTATCCAAACTGTTAAAACAAGAGCGATTGGAAGGAGATAATAATATGAAAAAGGAAGTAAAGAACGCGAGTCCTCAGAATAAGCTAAAATATTTAAAAACAGACTAACAGAAGCACCTATTATAATACCAACTACAGTTGACAGAAACATCCATTTTGTTACACTGAAAAAAATTGCAGTCTGCTCTGTCATATGCTTTTGTATCATCAATGCATCCATTTATTCATATATTTTATTATGCCATAAAGAGCATGAAAGTCCTTGTCTATGATAAAGTAATATAAAAATTATTAAAAATTACACTACAATTACACAATGAAACAAGAAGATATATATGACCTTATTGTAATTGGCTCTGGTGCTGCGGGAATGATATCTGCAATAGTATCAGCAAGAGCCTCACGTAAAGTATTGTTACTGGAAAAACTATCTACAATCGCATCAAAACTAAAAGCTACTGGTGGCGGTCGTTGTAATCTTACAAACACTCTTGAAAATGAAGAATTCATGTCACGTTTTGGAAGAGATGGGCGATTTATGCAAGATGCTTTAGCTGCGTTTGACCATAAAGATTTAATTTCATTTTTAAAAGAGATTGGGGTTGATACTCATGCTCCTGATGGTTTTAGAGTATTTCCTACTTCACACAGTTCAGCTACTATTATCTCGGCTCTACAAAATGAGTTAGAAAGGTTAGGTGTAACACTTTTATGTTCTCAAAAAGTGCAGCAAATACACCATCAAAACAATCAAATAACTGGCGTTCAAACGCAAGACAACAGATATCAAGCACCAAACGTAATAGTTGCAACAGGAGGGCTAGGCTACCCAACTCTTGGAGCAGAAGGTGATGGTTACACAATGGCAAGTGAACTTGGACATAAAGTAACAGAACTTCATCCTGCCATGATGCCTTTAAAAACAAAAGAAAATTGGGGAGCAAATTGTCGAGCTGATACTATTGCCAAGGTTGAGCTGAGCGTTAATTTGAAAAAACATAAAAAACTTCGAGCTAAGGGTGATTTAATTTTTACAAAAAATGGAATACGTGGTCCTGTAGTTTTAGACTTTGCAAGGGAAGTAACTCCTCTTTTAGATAAGTACGGTGAAGTTCCTCTACTTCTTAACCTTACAAAAGGAATGAATGAAGAACAGATATCTCAACATATAAAAAAAGAGGTGTTTAATAATCCTGATGCATCCATAGTTGAACATTTAAGCACCCTACTTCCCTCAGCCCTATCAAATGAACTATGTTTATTAGCAGATATAAATCCAAATGATAAGCATAACAAAATAAGCGGAGCCTCACGTGCCAAACTTATACAACTACTAGCTTGGACACCACTTACTGTTACGGGTCATGATGGTTTTAAGATGGCGATGATAACCCGTGGAGGAATAAACCTAAAAGAGATTAATCCAAAAACAATGCAGAGCAGACTTGTAAACGGACTCTATTTTTGTGGAGAGATTATGAACCTTGATGGTCCTTGTGGAGGATATAACCTACAGTGGTCATTCGCTTCTGGAAATCTAGCAGGTAAACTTTTAACTTAGTAAAAATACCTTATAGAAGCAAAGCCATAAGCTTGCGTTTTTTCAATCTCTGATACTTGTTTCTTGTCTACAATTCCACCAAGAGCAAAAACTTTAACACTGCACTTATTTAACAGCTCTTTTAACTTCTCAACACCTTTTGGCTCACCTTTTCCCGGTGAACTAAATATAGGACTATATGTAACAGCATCTGCACCTAATCCTTGAGCTTGTAAAACTTCATCATGAGTATGTGTACTTACAATAACCTCAAGCCCTAAAGATTTAGCATACTCTATTTTATCAAACTGTGTTGATGTGAGATGCACTCCATCTGCGTTTAACTCTTTAGCTAAGTCAGCATCTCTATGAATAAAACTTTTAATATCTTCAAACTGTGAGCATACCTCTACAAAGTGAGCCGCTTGAATATTATAGTTTGGATTTGATTTATCTCTGTATAGTGCATACTCTGGCATATGCTCTCTAAACTGCTCATGTAAAATATTACGAAATATTGCTGGAGTATCTGTATAAAACTCTCTTGAAGTAATGAGGTACTTATACATTATCTTAAAAGTGGATTTGCTGATTTTGCTGCTGGAGCTTCAAAAGTAACTTTCTCGGCTTCAAGATCATTTTTATATCTATCCGCTATACCATCAACGTGGTATTCTAATCTATTTAACAGATATAGTTCATCTCCAGAGTATTTTAACTTTGCTACTCTTATATAGTTTTGTAAAAAATCCAATTTTGCAAGTTCATCATCAAAATCAATACTCTCTATCATACGTGTAATCTCATCATATTCATCTGAACATGCCCCTATGAAATCGTATGAAAGGTCTATAGTTTTCATAGTATCAAGCGCTTTAGAAAATGCAAAATGATTGTAAAGCATACAGCCTACAAAGTACTCTATATCTGAACTTTCAAACTCAGAGTATTGATTCTCTTCATTACTAAAATGTTCATGCCAAATTGTTAATATCTTCTCTATTTTTTCATTCATTTTCTATTCTTATATTAAATTAGTTCGTATTATACACAAAGTGAGAAAATGACCTATATCATTGTAAATTATAGAAATAATTGCTAGAATATATTAAATAGAATCCAACTCAAAAAACTCTAAGGAGAAGTGATGCAAAATGAAGACTTAGACTCCAAACTCAACAAACGCGAAAAGTATAAAGCTCGTCTTCGTCCGATTGATTACTTTAAAGAGTTTGACTCTCTTGATTTTGAAAGTCTTGGAGAGGGAGACCGTTTTTACCTTCAAGATTTTGGTATCTTTAACACTGACTTTTTAGAAGATGAGTTTACTATGCGTCTTCGCGTTCCAGCAGGACGTTTAAGTGCTGAGCAGTTCTCTCTTATCGCTGATGTAGTTGATAAGTATGATTTAACTATCATCATAACTGCGCGTGGAGGTTTGCAACTCCATGAACTTGAAGCTGACAATGTCGCAGAGATATGGAAAAAGTTCAATTCTCACGGTCTAACTACATGGCAAAGTTTTGGCGATAATATCCGAAATATTGTTTCAGATGTCTATGATGGTCGTGGAAAATACGCAAAGATTGAAGTAAACCATATAGTTGAGCAGATGCAGGAGTTTATACTTAAAAATCCTCGTTATGTTGGGATGTTGCCAAGACGCGTATCTATTGGAATATCAGGAAACAGTGCAAATGTAACCTCATTTTTTGCAAATGATATCTACTTCGCTCTTGCAAAAAAAGATGGTGTTTTTGGTTTTAATGTTTACATGGGCGGTAAAAACACAGAGATTGCAAAATGTGCTGATATATTTTTAAAAGAAGACGAAGTTTTTGACTTTTTCAAAGCTTTTGTAGAAGCTTTTTACCTCCATGGTTCTCGCTTCTCACGCTCAAAAACTCGTCTATTTTACATGATAGAAGATATTGGTATGGATGGACTCAGAGCTCATATTCAGCGTGAGTACAAAACACCTCTTCAGTCCGCTGGAGAGCTACAACTAACAAAAGAGAAGTTTGAGCTCTATGAAGAGTTAAATGATGGAAGTTTTGGATTTTGTTACCACACTGACTTTTCACGTCTGAATCCACAAGAGATGAAAAAGATTGCAGAGTTCGCAACGGAGCAAAACGCAGAGATTCGCATAGGGATTGATCAAAATATTTATCTGCTTGGTCTTAAAGAAAAATCTGTTCCATTTACTTCCTTAACACAAAGTAGTACTGTTGTAACATGTGCAGGTAATCTCTGTCCCTATGCTGTTTGGAGCATTAAAGATGAGACATCTTATATTCCTCTAGAGAAAATAGAAAAACATCAGATTCAAGTTGGTTTTTCTGGTTGTGCCAAAGGTTGTGGACGCCATCGCCATACCGATATAGGTCTAATAGGTCTTAAAACAAATAACTTTGGAGATGTAGATGGTGGCGCTAGGGTTTTTCTAGGAGCTATCCATACTCATGGTTCTACTGTTGGAGCGATGATATTTTCCATGGTTCCATTTATACACTTAAACGCAGTACTAACTCTTATAATCGATATATTTGAAAAGAGTGGTTATGAAGATTTTGAAGAGTATGCACATAATGTACTCAACAAATTTTCAAGTGAATTTCTTGCTCTTTGGTACTTAGCAAATTTGGAAACTTCACAAACTCTAGAATTAAAAATAGATAATAACCCTGCCTTAAACTCCGATGAGAGTTTTGAATATGAAAAATCTTTAATTTTAAAAACTTTTGAGGGTTTAGAGTCACTTCAAAATATAGATGATAGATTTTTTAATACTATTAGTGCTCTTAGCAAAAAACTATGGACTGTAGAAGGAGAAGACCCTCACTATAAACCACCTATAGAGAGAAATAAGTTTAGATAAATATTTACTTATGATATACTAAATCATGATAAATTTCTCAGCCAATAGCAAACAACTAGATATTTTACTTCCAAATACAAACAGAGCTTTGGCTGAAGTTATAAAAAATGCGACTCCTAAACAACTTAAACTACTCTCTCAAAACAAAGACCTAAAATCTATACTGAACTCTCTTTTAACGCAGTCTTCGCAAAGCACTTCTAATGATAAAGCTCTTTTAGATTTACTAAAAAATAACCCTACTCTAAAAAGTCTAGGCTCAGCCTCGAATAATATAAAAGATTTACTCAGCACCATAAAGTCAGGTAAAAGCACTTTGCCAATAGAAAAAACACTCAGTAACTTTCTTGTAAATGTCAAAGATTTAAGCGAGCCACTTTTAAAACAAAAGTTTGAAAACTCTGGTGTTTTTTTAGAGTCAAAACTCAAAAATGCAAGCACTCAAAATATAAAAGAGCTAATCTCAAACGACTTAAAATCAATACTACTACAAGCTTCTGAGGAAATTACCAACTCATCAAATCCAAACAAAACAGAAATACTCAAACAGGTAGACAAACTGCTTCTGCAAATAGATTATCATCAACTTCTCTCACATCTCTCTAGTTCTTCATCTTTATATATTCCTTTTTCATGGGAGCAACTTCAAGAGGGGCATGTTGAGCTAAAACGTGACAAAGAGAACAGGTTCTACTGTGATATAGACCTAAAACTAAAAGAGTATGGGGAGTTGAACTTAAAGCTTACTCTTTATGATGAAAATCAGCTAAATTTACATATATACTCGGATAATGCTGCGTTTAAAGAGATAATAAAAGAGAATATCGCATCTTTGCGCTCTGCACTTATAGATAATAGTATTACCCCAAGAGAGATTCATCTTTTTGACACTAAACCTAGTATGCAATCACCTTATGAAAATAGTGATAAGCCTATTGATTTAGGTTTTGAGGTAAAAGTATGATAAGAACTCAAAGTGGAAAGTGCCATTGGTTAGCACTTCTAAAAGTTCAATGCAGTGAGGCACTAAATGCCGAATCGTAAGAAGAAAAAAGCAGCTGCTCTTAGATATAACGAAGAAAGAGAAAACGCACCTAAAGTCGTTGCCAAAGGTGAAGGGGAAGTTGCAAAAAATATTATAAAAATTGCAGAGTTAAATAACTTACCAATAAAGAAAGATGAAGACCTCATAGAACTTCTATCAAAAGTGGAACTCGATAAAGAAGTGCCAGAAGCACTCTATAAAGCCGTTGCAGAAGTATTTAGTTTTATTTACAGAACTACCAACAAATCCTAGCCCATAGGGTATAGAATTTCATTATGCACCTTATCACAAGCTTTTAAAACTTCTTCACTTAGCTCTAAATCCATTGCAGCCAAAGTTGCATCTAATTGTTCAGGAGTTGTAGCCCCTATGATAGTTGAAGCGACAAAACTAAACTGTTTTGACCAAGCAGTAGCCATAGTCACGGGATGAAGTCCTGCATCTGCTGCTATTTTTAAATACTTTTGTACGGAAGCAAGCGACCTCTCATTTGCAAATCTATCCGCCATTAGACGTTGACGTTTATCTGTTGAGTTCATATAGCTTGCAAAACGACCCTCTGTATTATTTGGTTGATTATACTTTCCACTTAACACTCCACCACCTAATGGGGAGTATGGTAAAAGTGAAACCTGCTCTTTTTCAGCTAAGGTTGCAAGTTCATCTAAAAAACGACGATTTAAAAGTGAAAAGTTATTTTGAATAGATTCAAATCTAGTATAGCCTTTAAACTCTGAAGTCATCAATGCTTTAGAAGTTCCATATGCACTATCATTGGAAGTACCAACATAACGAACTTTTCCACTTTGAACTAGTCTGTCAAAAGCTTTTAAACTCTCCTCTATCGGCACAACAGAATCTGGCCAGTGCATCTGATACAAATCAATATAATCAGTTCCTAAACGTTTCAGACTACCCTCAATCGCTCTCTCAATATGAAAGCTGTCAATAGCAGTCATACCGTGACGAATTGGTGGTACAAACCAGCCATTTGCAGCGCCAGCAACCTTTGTAGCAAGGATTACACTATCACGAGGTTTCATCTTTAACCAACGACCAACTATCTCTTCAGTTAATCCAGCTAATTTACCAGATGGAGGAACAGGATAAAGTTCAGCCGTATCAAAAAAGTTCACACCCCTGTCATACGCCTTATCCATAATCTCAAACGCAACCTTATCATCAGGTGTCTGCGTTCCAAAAGTCATTGTTCCCATACATATAGGACTAACTCTTAATCCTGTTTTTCCTATATATCTGTAGTTCATTACTTTAGCTCTCCCCAATGATTACCAATATTCATACTAGCTTTAAGTGGAATATTTAATTCCATAATACCTTCCATAATCTCTTTAAAACGATTACCTAACTCTTGGGCTTCATCGGCATTTACTTCAAAGATAAGTTCATCATGGATTTGTAATAGCATTTTTGCATTTAATTTTTCATCATTTATAACTTTATGAATCTTATTCATAGAGAGTTTGATTAGATCTGCTGCACTTCCCTGAAAAACAGAGTTTACTGACTCTCTCTCATATGCTGCTCTAAACATAGGAGTTGCGTTTTCATAATCAAAATAACGACGGCGTTTTAGTAGAGTCTCTACATAACCATACTCTTTTGAACTATCGACGATAGAACGAAAGTATGTACGAACTGTAGGGAAGCTCTCAAAGTATTTCTCTATAATCTCTTTAGCCTCTTTTGTAGTGATACCCAGAGTGTCTGAGAGTTTTTTTTGCCCCATTCCATAAAGAAGTCCAAAGTTCACTGTCTTTGCAACACCACGCTTAGCATCAGCTTCTTCTTCACCAAAAAGAGCTACAGCAGTTTGACGATGTATATCTTTATCATGCTTGAATGCATCCACTAAAACGCTATCTTGAGAGTAATGAGCAAGCAGACGCAGTTCAATCTGTGAGTAATCTATACCAATAAGTTTTTTACCCTCAGGGGCTACAAAAGCCTCACGGATTTTAAGACCTAGCTTACTTCTTGCCGGAATATTTTGCAGATTTGGATTTTTTGAACTCAAACGCCCTGTTGCAGTTCCTGTTTGAACAAAAGAGGTATGAATACGACTCTTTTTATCTTCTTTACTCAGCTTTAAGAGTGGGTCTATATATGTTGAGTAGAGTTTATAAACTTCTCGGTACTCTAAAAGTTTAGGGATAATATCGTGCTTACCATTTAACCCATTGAGGACTTTCTCATCAGTTGAGTAACCAGTCTTAGTCTTTTTACCAACAGGCAGACCTAGTGTCTCAAAAAGTATAACACCAAGCTGTTTAGTTGAGTTGATATTAAACTCAGTTCCTGCTAATTCATAAATACTTTTAGTAAGTCCAGAGAGAGTCTCTTTTACTTCGACTAAAAACTGCTCTAAAAATGAACTATCAACTTTTATACCCTCTTTTTCCATACTCAGTAGTGTTTGAATAAAAGGTATCTCAACATCCATAGACTCTTTAATTAGATGAGTTGCATCTTGAAGTTCTAGTTTCTGTAAGAAAAGATTGTAAAGTTTTAGAGTGATAAAAGCATCTTCAGCCGCGTAGCCACAAGCATCT
This sequence comes from Sulfurimonas sp., assembly GCA_021157485.1. Classification (GTDB taxonomy): domain Bacteria; phylum Campylobacterota; class Campylobacteria; order Campylobacterales; family Sulfurimonadaceae; genus Sulfurimonas. The sequence goes on from JAGGWO010000179.1 coordinate 14,213, forward strand.
TCAAGCTCTACACTTGCAAAGGTATCACCCTTTTTAACTGTATCTTTAAACGCAACCATTTTATGACCTAAAAGCTTATCTGAAAGCTTATCAAGAGAGAGTGCACTCTCAGGATTGATTAACCATGCTAAAATCATAGAGTCTGAGTATATTTTAAGAGTATCATCATCTAATAATCTACTTACAAAATGTATATCAAACTTGATATTATGACCTACAACATTGTGTTTAAATATCTCTTTTATTGCACTCTTTGCAATTTCTTCACTTATTTGATCTGCTACACCTAGATAGAAGTGAGCAAATGGGACATAAAAAGCCTCTTTGTCATCAAAACAGAAACTAAACCCGACTAACTTATCCTTGTCATAATCAAGCCCTGTTGTCTCAGTATCAAACGCAACAACATCATAGTTTTGTATCTCAGCTAAAACTTCTCTGAGTTTTTTCTCATCGGTAATAAGTGTAGCTTTAAACTCTAGATTTGTACTCTCCCCAATAACTTCAGTTTCAACTCTTTTAACTGCCTCTTTTTTCACATCATCACTCACCATATTTTTAGCGTGAAGTACACGAAGAACCGCATTTTGCTCATATTTCACAAGTTCATCATAGATATTTAAAAAAGGATTTTCCACATCCATTTTATACTCTTCAAAATCAAACTCTGTGAAGACATCATGCTTAAGTGTTACAAGCTCTTTTGACATATATGCTTGCTCACGTGACTCTTTAAGTTTTTTCTGGTTTGCACCTTTAACTTCTTCTACATTTGTATAAATATTATCAAGTGTGCCATACTCTTTTAAAAGTTTCTCAGCTCCGACTTTACCAATACCTTTAACTCCGGGAACATTATCAGCACTATCTCCAAGGATTGACTGATAATCTATAAACTGCTTAGGAGTAACACCATACTTTTCAAAACAGGCATCTTCATCCATACTCTTTCTTTTTATAGCATCAACTATAACAACTTTCCCATCATCTATGAGTTGATAAAGATCTTTATCATGAGAGACAACTCTAACGTTATACCCTTTCTCACGTGCAAGATGTGTCACAGTAGCTATCATGTCATCAGCTTCATAACCTTGCATACCTAAGGTCTTATAACCCATCTTGTCAATCCACTCGATTGCTACTGGCAGTTGCATTGTAAGTTCTGGTGGTGGTGCACTACGATTTGCTTTATAGTTTGGATCTATCTCGTTACGAAATGTAGGCCCTTTAGTATCTATAGCAAATACAATATAGTCACTATCATGCTGTTTTTGAAGGGTTGACATGAAGTTTGTAAAACCTGTAAGAAGACCTGTCGGGAAGCCATTTTTATTTTTTAGGTGTTGAGGAAGTGCGTAAAAACTACGGAAAAAAAAACCGAAAGTATCTATGATAGTAACAGTTTTACTCATTACTTGCCTTCAAGAGCATCTAACATATCATCAATACTATCTTCTAATATTTCATGATTATATCCAGCATCTCTTGCTTTTTTAAGTCCAAAGTTTATAGCCTGTTCTGAGTATGGTTTATTTATTGGAATAATTGCTTTTACTATATGTAAAGCAGTTGAAAACTCTTGAATCTCTGAAGGAGCTGCTGCAGGATTATCAGCATATTTAATCATGTTTATAAACTCTTCATCAAAGCCCCAGTGCTCAAAAACTTTTGCAGTAACTTCTGAACTACTCACCTCTACAAAAGATTTCTCAACCATTGCCAAATTACCTGTAGTCTCTACTTCTGAGTAAAAAGGTGTTACTTCATCTTCTTGAATAATATCGCTTGCAATAAGAATTTTACCTGTCTCTTGCAAAAACGCAGCGAGGTAAAGTTTCTCTGCTTTTTGTTTATCGATTTTTTTATACCAGTTAAGAATGAGTGCAGCTTGAAGCGATGAAATCTCTGCAAATTTCTCACTAGTAACACCATATGGTTTCATATCTACGTTTAACAGCTTACGAATAGAGTTACCTAAAGCGATAGAGCGAGTCATACTCATACCAAAAAGACTAACTGCTTGCTCAACATTTCTTATCTCACGTGCAAATGAGTACAGAGGCG
>JAGGWO010000113.1 GCA_021157485.1 Sulfurimonas sp.
ATATCTACATAAGGGTTATACTTCGAATCCGACTTATCTAGAGTCCATCGGTGAAGCAGCCCGTCCTCTAAGAGGGGGTAAAACTTATGCTACTGCGTAAGCTGGGCGGTAATTTGTATTGTTTGCGTTTAAGCAATTGTGAGCCGTGTAACGGAATTGCTCAGTCCGACATGCAGTTAGAAGCTACTTGATCCTGTCGAAGCCAAGTCGTCCCCAAATAGTACAATACGTAAAGTCATTATATCAAAAGTAATTTGTTAAGAATGTTAAAAAAAGGATTTGATATAAAGGTGGTGGCCAATCTCGGAATCGAACCAAGGACACACTGATTTTCAGTCAGTTGCTCTACCGACTGAGCTAATTGGCCATACTTTTAAAGAGCGAAATTATAGCTCACAGGTACTGAAAGTTAGCTTATATATTAAGAAATTATTTTAAAGGGATAGACCAGTTTTTATAGTAGGCAACTATTCTAAGTGAGAAAGTCAAAAAGAAAAGAATTGAGATAGTTGTAAGAGAAATAAGATTGTATATATTTAAAAAGTATAGTATAAGACCAATAAGTAGTGAAATTGTCCCATAAAACCCAGTTTTTAGTACAAAAGGTACTTCATTTATTATCACGTCTCTAGCTATACCACCACCAACTGCAGTTATAAATGCCATAGAAATAACACCAGTCAAGTTAAAGTTATGCTCAATAGCAATAATAGCACCTGAAATACTAAATGATATAAGACCTATAGAGTCGCTAAGTATAAATAGCGCCTTATTTTCTATAGAGTTTCGTTTGTGAAATCTGAATATTATGAGAAGTAATAAAACAGTGACTACAATCAGAGCGGGATAGTTATGAGAAAAGGTAAAAGGAACTTTATCAACTGCTATATCTCTCAGTATTCCCCCTCCAAGAGCTGTTAAAAATGTTGCGATTAATACTCCAAGTAAATCTAGCTTATTGCGTGAGGCTACAAAGAAACCACTCATTGTAAAGGCAATAATACCGATATATTCAGTAATTTCAAACATTTTTTAAAACTTCTACGATAGCAATTCTTTCAAGTTGTTTTATCTTTAACTCAAGACTATCAACACTTTCTCCTTGAGATAGAGTTAGCTTTTTTTGTAGAAGAATTTTACCCTTATCGTACTCTTCGCTAACCTCATGAACAGTTACACCACTCTCTTTTTCTGCATTTTTTATAACTGCTTCATGAACAAACTTTCCATACATACCCAAACCACCATATTTTGGCAGTAGTGATGGGTGAGAATTTAAAACTTTAAACTCATTTATAATTTTAGAGGAGAGTTTTTTCATATAACCAGATAAAAATATATACTCGCACTCATGTTCTTTTAAAAGTGAGTACATCTTTTCATCAGGATTTTCATCAGTTTTTGAGTTTACAAGAAAGTTATTAAGATTATGTTGCTTAGCATTTTGAAGTACTACTGCGTTTGTATTGTTTGAGATAACGAGAGATATCTGAATATCTAGCTCTTTTTCTAGAATAGCTTTATAAATAGCACCAAATCCACTGCCATTATGTGAGGCAAGTATGCCTAACTTTTTCATTATCTGATTTTTAAACTAATCAGTGCGATAATATTTGAAAGTATTGCAATAATCCAAAAACGCACAATGATTTTATTTTCAGCCCACTGCTTCATCTCAAAGTGATGATGAATAGGAGCCATCAAAAAGACTCTTTTTTTACGAAGTTTGTAAGAGCCGACTTGAAGTATTACAGAGAGTGTTTCTATTACAAAGATTGAACCAATAAGTAGTAGGAGGATTTCACTTTTAGAGATGATAGCAAGGTATCCCAAAAATGCCCCAATAGTTAAAGAGCCACTATCTCCCATAAAAACTTCTGCAGGATGACAGTTATGCCATAAAAATCCTGTAAGAGCACCCATAAGAGCACTTGCAATAATAGCAACTTCTCCAACGTCAAAGTTTGGCATAAGTAGGTATGAACTGATTTTTGCGTTTCCTGTGATGTATATGATAAAAGTTAGAGAGGTTAAAGCTACAATAGAAGGAACAGTTGCTAAACCATCAAGACCATCAGTTAAGTTTACTGCGTTTGATGTTGCAATAATTACTAGAATCCATAAAATAATAGAGAAAGCTCCCATATCAATAACAGGGGATTTTATAAATGGAACATACAAGTCAGTGTTGAAATCTGCAAAAAAGCATAAAAAACATGCAATGATAAGTGCTGAGATGATTTGTAGTATAAGTTTTGTTCTTGCTTTTAAACCCGCAAGATTTTCATGCTTTTTGATTTTTGCATAGTCATCTTGAAAACCGATAATTGTAAAAAGTACAAGTGTCAAGAGCCCACCAAGAGCGAAAACGTTAGAAAATTTTATAGTTAAAAGAGAAGCAAATATTGTAGCTGATATGAAAACAATTCCACCCATTGTAGGGGTAGAAGCTTTTTCTTTATGACGCTCAGGAGCCCACTCGTTGATAGGTTGAACACTAGAAGTTCTCTGTGCCCATCTTATGAATTTTGGAAGTAAAAATAGTGTGAAAAAAAGAGCAAGAAAAAAAGAGATACCAGCACGGATAGTTATATAGCCTAAAATATTTATATCAAGAATTTCATGTAACCAATATAGCAACGCATCTCCTGTAAAAGTTTATCTTGTAAATTAAAAATGGCATTATAGTAGAAATCTATTAATGAATAACTATAACCAGACACCATTGTTTATATAATAGATTGCAGGGTATAAGCTAACAAGTAAAACATAAAGAAAATTAAAAAGAATAGATTTTTTATAGTTTTTAATTCTGTTTTCATATGATGTAGGAATAAACCCCGCTATAATACCGTAAAATGTTCCACTAAACAGGAGTATATACAGAAGATAACCAACATAATAATAATCGCTCTGTAAAAAACAAAATGGGCAGTGATGAGATGGAAGTTCATAGATATACGTTCCAAAGAATGTAATCAAAGTGACGATAGATATTAGTATGAAAAATATATTAGAAATTGCAAAAGCGTAGTTGCGTTTTAGAAAATAAAATATTAAAATAAGGGCAAAAACACCATAAAACATACTTAGTAGAAGTGTAGGACTCATAGCAAATATTTGTGAGATATATGAGCTTGCAGAACTTGAGTATATCGTTCCGCAACAACTTACAATCTCATTTAAATCTATTGAGCTAAACATAACTCCCTCAACAATTAATTCACTTAAAAAAAGAAAAAATGCAACTATGAAAAATCCAAACTTTGCCTTTGTATAAGGTTGATTTTCATGTTTCATATCTTCGGAGTGCAGTGCTAACCAATATGCGAAAATATATAAGTTTATAATTTTGAGTATAAAAAGATAGTTTCCATAGTCTGTAGCATCAACAACTCCTGCACCACACATTGCACCGGTTAAAATATTTGATATTTTGTCTAACGTAAAGATGAAAAATAGAAATAGTGGTACTTTTATTATAAAGATATATTTTATGATTGTAGCCGTTAGGTAACTCTGTTTTTCAAGTGTGTATTGAAGTGTTGAAGTAGAGTTGATATCCCATTTTAAAAAAATTCTAATGCTTAAAAAAAATGCAATTATTGAGAAAAGTGCAAAGATGACATTTAAAATAAGTATAGTTAAAACTTCAGGGATTAAAATCATATAGTGATTGTTCCATTACTAACTTGAATCTCTCTATCTACAAAATCAAGGTTAAAAAATAGTGGATCATGTGTCGCAACAACAATAGTTTTTCCTGCATTTTTTAGCTCTTTTAAAATTTGTATAAAATGAAGTGAAAGTTTTTCATCTAAGTTGGCAGTAGGTTCATCAGCTATTATAATTTTTGGATTGTTTACATTTGCTCTAGCAATTGCAACACGCTGCTGCTCTCCACCTGAGAGATTTTTAACTAAAGTCTCTTTTTTATGAGATATTTTAAACTTTTCCATAACCAAATCTAGCTTTTTGTCTAACTCATCAGCATCGGGATTGAGTGGAATAAGAGGAAGTAAGATGTTCTCCTTAACAGTTATATCTGCTATAAGATTATACTTTTGAAATATAAATCCTATGTTATCTCGTCTATATATAGATGCAAAATTATCTGGTAGTTTAGATATTTTTTTGTTGTCAACTATAACTTCACCACTTGTTGGTTTATTCAGAGCTGCGATGAGTGAGAGAATTGTACTTTTTCCGCTTCCGCTAGAACCTTTTAAGATAATAAGCTCACCTTCATTAATAGATAAATTTATATCTTTTAGGGCTACAACTTGGTCATTTTTATTGAGGTCATATATTTTAGTAATATTTTTTAGTTCTATCATGGTCGCAGATTCTATCTATATTATCTTTATGTTTGACTAAATGTAGAAATAGATTATTAAACTTGTAGTATAATAATGAGAATTGAACAATAGGAATAAAGTTGAGTAAAAAAGCAATTTTAGTTATCACAGATGGTATTGGTTACTCTGCAAAGACAGAGAATAATGCATTTTATAATGCAAACAAGCCAACTTATGACAAACTCTTTCGTGAGACACCGCACTCTTTAATAAATACTTCTGGACTAAGTGTTGGTCTTCCTGAGGGTCAAATGGGCAACTCAGAAGTTGGGCATATGAGTATAGGAAGTGGTCGAGTTTTATATCAGGATTTGGTAAAAATCTCTTTAGCCCTTTCAGAAAATAGAATGGAGTCAAATCCAGAATTGCAAGCTCTGCTTGAAAAGTCTGATAGATTACACTTAATTGGTCTGATGAGTGATGGTGGTGTTCACTCACATATAGATCACTTTATGGGTATCGCTGAGATAGCTGCAAAAAATGACAAAGAGGTTTTTTTACATCTTATAACTGATGGCAGAGATGTCTCTCCAACTTCTGCACAAAAGTATATAGATATAGTGGAAAAACACACAAGTGATAAAATCAAAATTGCAACGATTTCTGGACGTTTTTACTCTATGGACAGAGATAACCGTTGGTCAAGAGTTCAACGTGGATACGAAGCAATGGTAAACGCAACTCCAAAGAGTGACTTTGATCCTGCTGGATATATTGGACACTCTTACTCACTTGGTGAGACAGATGAGTTTGTTGAGCCTGCTGCGTTTGATGGTTATGACGGCATGAAAGATGGTGATAGTGTTTTAACTATAAACTTTAGAAGTGACAGAATGAGAGAGATGGTTACGGCTCTAGGTTCTTCTGATTTTAATGGGTTTACTAGAAAATATGTACAGTTAAATATTGCAACGATTACAGAGTATGATAAAAGCTTCTCTTATCCAGTGCTATTTAAAAAAGAGCCTCCAAAAAATACTCTTGCTGAAGTTATTTCAAAAGAGGGTTTAAAACAACTTCACACTGCTGAAACTGAAAAGTATGCTCACGTCACTTTCTTTTTAAATGGTGGAATTGATGAGCCGTATGAAAATGAAACACGTGTTTTAATTCCATCTCCTGATGTTAAAACTTATGATGAAAAACCTGATATGAGTGCTGCTGAAGTGGGTCATGCTGTTTTAAAAGCTATGGATGCCGAGTATGACTTCATTGTTGTAAATTTTGCAAATGGCGATATGGTCGGACATACAGGTGATTTTGAAGCGGCCAAACTTGCTGTAACGGCAGTTGATGAGCAGTTGGGACTTATAGTTGAAAAAGCAAAAAAGAATGATTACGCTTTAGTTATTACTTCAGATCATGGAAATTGTGAAGAGATGAAAGATGACGAGGGTAATGTTTTGACAAATCATACAGTAGGTAAGGTTTGGTGTTTTGTTCAAGCTGATGGAGTTACAAAAGTAGAAGCTGGTGGACTCAATAATATCGCGCCAACAGTTTTAAAGCTTATGGATATAGAAATTCCATCTGAGATGGATCATAGTTTAATATAGATACAATTTAAATTTAATATAGGAGTTCGTTTGAAATTTTCAGGAAATAATGTTTTAGTTACAGGTTCAAGTCGTGGTATTGGTGCAGAGATTGCAAAAACTTTGGCTGCATTTGGTTTAAAAGTTTGGGTTCATTATAGAAGTGGAGCAGTTGAGGCTGATGCTGTAAAAGAGGCTATTGAAGCTGCAGGTGGAAGAGCTGCAGTTATTGGTTTTGATGTAAGTGATGAAGCTGCGTTTGTTGATGCTATAAAAACTATTGTAGATTCTGATGGTGAGCTTTCTTACCTTGTAAATAACGCAGGTATTACAAATGACAAACTTGCTCTTCGCATGAAAACAGAGGATTTTATGTCTGTTATAAACGCAAACTTAACTTCATGTTTTATTGGGTGTAGAGAATCTATGAAAGTGATGAGAAAGAAGAAATTTGGTTCTGTTGTAAATATCTCTTCGATTATTGGAGAGACTGGAAACGCAGGGCAGACAAATTATGCTGCGAGTAAGGGTGGAGTTATCGCGATGACAAAAAGTTTCGCAATTGAAGCTGCGACAAGTGGTATTCGTTACAACACTGTGACTCCAGGCTTTATATCAACTGAGATGACAGAAGTTTTAGCTGATGAAATCAAAGATGGTATCAATGCAAAAATACCTATGAAAAGAATGGGTAAAGCAAGTGAAGTAGCAGAAGCAACAGCATTTTTACTCTCTGATCACTCTAGTTATATTACAGGTGAAACTCTAAAAGTAAATGGTGGAATGAATATGGCATAATGGCTTTTTTAAGCTAGTTTTGTTATAATTACCCGATTAAATTAAAAAAACAGGAGCTATGATGGCA
>JAGGWO010000013.1 GCA_021157485.1 Sulfurimonas sp.
GTTTAGAAGAGCTTAAAAAAGAGAGTGATTCTATCGTAGTTATTCCAAACGATAAGCTTCTTTCTATCATCGATAGAAAACTAGGTCTTAGAGAAAGTTTTAAGATTGTTGACAGCGTTTTAGCGCAGGCTGTTAGTGGAACATCTGGTGTAATTCTTTCAAGTGGAGATAATGATATCAACCTTGACTTCGCCGATTTGCAAACTGTAATGAGTCATAAAGGTATGGCACTTATGGGTGTTGGTGAGCATGAAGGTGAAAACGCAGCGTATGAAGCTATTAAAGCCGCTATTGAGTCTCCACTGCTTGATAACATGTCTATCAATGGTGCTATGGGTGTTTTAGTTCACTTTAGTATGCACCCTGATTTTCCTATGATGGAACTTGCAGAAGCTATGGAAGTAGTTCATGATAGTGCTCATGATGATGCTGAAGTTATCTGGGGAACGTCAACTAATGAAGATATCGCTGAGAACTATATCAAAATCACTATCGTTGCGACTGGTTTTGAAAAAGATCTTACTAATAATGAAGATTTTGTAAGTGAAACACCAGCTCCTCCAAGAGCTAAAGTTCGTCCTCGCCTTGTTGTTGGTGGTGAACTTGATGGTGATTATTTAGATATTCCAGCATATATGAGACAACAACAAGACTAAAACTTGAGCTCCTTTGAAAAAATTATGAAGTCCAAAACACTCCTTGGGCTTCGTGAAACTTCTACACTTAAAGAAATCAAAAACAAATATAAAAATCTTATGAAAAAATGGCATCCTGACAAGCATAAAGATGATGTTCTTAAAGCAACTAAAATGAGTATGCAAATAAACGAAGCTTATGAAGTTATTTTAGACTACTGTAACTCTTACGAGTACTCTTTTGATGAAGAAGCAATTAAAAAAAGTTCCTACTCCCCTTCTGAGTGGTGGCATGATAAATTTGGAGAAAGATAAACTTCTTGATTCACATCATCTGAAACTCTCTTTTTTTATGTATAATAATACTTAAATTAATAAAAGCGATGACAATGAAAAAAATAGCACTACTACTTCTAGCACTAAGCATCTCTCTTTTTTCATCAGATATTAAAACAAAAACTGGTGAATTTCCTGCTAAAGAGATGAAAAAACAAAATCTAGAAATTACAGAATTAGCTGCCAAATCAATCTCAAAAGATTTACCTACTGTGATAGATAAATATACAACACTAACAAAAGTAATAAATGAAGATACTACTCTTGTCTGGACATTTGAGATAAATACAGGTGCAAAGAGTGATGAGACTGTAAGAGCAGAGGACCATAGCAGAATGAAAAAAGCTATAACTAAAGGAATTTGTCAATCTTCAAATAAATTCTTAAAAGCAGGAATCAATACATCATATATCTATATTAGTGCAAAGTCTAAAGCTAAACTTTTTAGATTCGACGTTACGCAAGCAACCTGTATAGGTATTTAGGAAACTATAACCTTGTCTCTTAAAAACACTATAGAGTCATTAGATTTTTTTTCTTCTTTAAATGAGCAACAGATAGAACTCTTAACAAGTATATCTACGATACACTCATACACAAAAGACTACATACTCCATTATGAGAAAAAGGAAAATGAAAACATCTATTTCATTCTAAATGGTTTAGCTAAAGCGTATAAAATAGATAAACATGAGAATGAAATATTTTTATACTATATCCACAAGAACTCTCTTCTCTCAGAGATATCTGCCATGAACAGTGAAACACTCTACTCATTTTCAAATATTGAGCTCATAGAGGACTCTATAATCTTAGCTGTTAATTACAAAAAATTTAATGAAAACTTTTTAGATAAAAACATACTTTGCAGGGAGTTTGCAAATGAGGTTATTGAGAGGTCAATCCAGTTACAATCTTTAGTAAATAGAGAATTCATTTTTGACTCTGTTGCAAAGGTTGCGATGATGATATCTACCGATTTAGATATGTTTAACAAACTCAAACGCAATGAGATATCACTCATACTACATATACAACCTGCAACTCTCTCTCGTGTCTTAAATAGATTAAAACGAAACAAAATTATTGATATAATACATGGTAAAGTCAGTACTCTCGATGATATGGCATTAAAAGAAATTTATGAGGATTAATTAAATGACTAAGATAAAAATAGTTGGCGCAGTTGTTTTTACACTATCTATCACATTAGCAGTTCTCTTTAGCTATGTAAGTCATAAGAGTAAAATAAGTAATAATCTTTTAGATACAATAAATCAGCAAAAAGCTTTTACTCAAGAGATTTCTAAAAATATTTTCTATATATATAAAAATCAGAATGCTTCTACTGCCCAACTGGATAGTTCAATAAAAAGTTTCATTACAAATGTCAATAAAAGGGATCAAAAACTAGATGGTGTTGATTCAGTTGCCATAAAAGAACAAAGTGCAAAGATTTTACTTTTATGGAATACATTTTATTTAAAAGTACAAAATTTCAGAGATTTAAACAAAAACGTAACTACATATTCATCTATTCTCTTGGAAAAACTTGTCAATAATATTTATAATATAAATTTAGACCTTGTTATTGAGTTTGATAAACTCATAA
>JAGGWO010000004.1 GCA_021157485.1 Sulfurimonas sp.
GATCCAGTCGTGTCAAAATTTGGTAGAAAAATAAAAAATGGTGTAGTTATTCTAAAAGGTGATTTGGCCGCCGGAAAAACTACGCTTGTAAAGGCTGTCGTAAAAGCTCTTGGTATAGATGATGAAGTAACATCACCAACTTTTTCACTGCAACAATGTTATGGAGATGCAATTTATCATTATGATATGTACAACCATGGCTTAGAGCATTTTATATCTTTAGGGATGTTAGAAGAGTTGGACAAAGAGGGACTTCATTTTGTGGAGTGGGGCGATGATGAGCTAGTAGAGATTTTAAAATCTGCAGGAATCCCAACGGTTGTAATAGAGATTGAAAAAGTATCTGATAATGAAAGAGAGTACAGGATAGATTATGCACAAGCTTAAAGCAGAAAATCTGCAAAAAAGAATTAAAGATTTAGAGATAGTTAAGGGTATGAGCTTAGAGGTTTCCAGTGGTGAAGTTGTAGGACTTCTTGGACCAAATGGAGCAGGAAAGACAACTACATTTTATATGATATGTGGACTTGTTGAAGCTAGTGGAGGAGAGGTTTTCTTTGATGGGGAAAATATCTCAGATATGCCACTTCATGAACGTGCTATTAAGGGGATAGGTTACTTACCTCAAGAGGCTTCAATCTTTAAAGACTTGAGTGTTGAAGATAACTTGATGGTAGCTGCTCAAGTTGGTATAAAAGATAAAAAAGCACAAGAAGAGAGAATCTTAGAGCTTCTAGATATGTTTAATATTGAGCCTATTAGGTATCGTAAGGGTATTAGTCTAAGTGGTGGTGAGCGTCGTCGTGTGGAGATTGCCCGTGCCCTTGTAAATAAGCCGAAATTCCTTCTTCTTGATGAACCATTTGCAGGGGTTGATCCTATCGCTGTTATGGATATTCAAAAAGTTATACATCAGTTGGTTTCATATGATATTGGTGTTTTGATAACTGACCACAATGTACGTGAAACACTAGATGTGTGTGATAGAGCTTATGTTATTAAAGCCGGTGAACTTTTAGCTAGTGGAACAAGTGACGAGATAGGTCAAAATGCTGATGTTCGTAAGCATTACTTAGGTGAGGATTTTAAGCTTTAAAAGCTAATTAAACATGGCAGCATTAAGACAAACGCAGAGTGTAGAGACAAAGCATAAACTATCAAATACTCTGCGTAATTGGCTACCGATTTTACACTCTAGTTTGAGTGATTTGGGTGAGGCTATGGCTCCTTTTGTAGAGTCTAATCCCGTTGTCGAAGTTGAGTCTGGATATGAAGAGGAGTTTGAGAAAAAGATTCCTAGAAAAGTAATTTCAAGAGCTGTTAGTAACTCCAGAACTGAGCAGATAGAAGCTCTTACAATTCAGAAAAGAACTCTCCATGATGTTTTAGATGAACAGCTCGAAGCACCACTTTTCCCAACCCCAATATCCCAAGATATAGCACAGTTTGTAGTAGCAAATCTTGATGAAAATGGATATTATGAGGGAGACAATGCAGAGTTTTGCGAGAAGCATGATATTACAGATGAGGCTTTTGAAAAAATCAGACTGCGTTTTGCTCATATTGATCCAATCGGGATAGGCTCACGTGATTTAGCAGAGTCTTTTTTGTTTCAGCTAGATGGTTCTGAGATAAGTGACGAGGCTTATCCATTAGCTCTTGAAGTTATAAAGAACCTTCAAGAGATGCATAGTTTCTCAAGCAGGGAATATTTCAGTGATGTTATGAAAACTATATCTACTTTTAGAAATCCTCCATCTATTGAGTATCAAGAAGAGTCCGCACAGATAGTACCTGATTTGATGATTTATTTTAGTGAAGATGAGCAGATAGAAGTGAAGTTAAATAACGCATACTATCCAACTATACATATTGATACAAATTATGCAGTTGAGCATGAGTTTATTAGTCAAAAAATCAAAGAGGCAAAATCCCTTGTAGATGCGCTTGATATGCGTAAAGCAACACTTTATAAAGTAGGGTTGATGATAGTTGAGTATCAGTATGAGTTTTTTACAGGTGGTCAAATCATGCCACTTACACTTAAGACTTTAGCTGATGAGTTTGGACATAATCCCTCTACTATCTCACGTGCTATTGCAAACAAGTATATCGCTTGTGATAGAGGTGTTCTCGCAATGAAAGAGTTCTTTACAACTGCTATTGATGATGATGTAAGTAATGCAGCTATTAAAGAGTTTCTAGTTGGAGTTGTAAAGCAAGAGAGTCGTGAAAAACCATTGAGTGATATGAAACTACTTGATTTAATTCAAGAGAAATTCAAAGTCAAAATGGTGAGACGTACTATTGCTAAGTATAGAAAACAGTTAAATATAGCTGGTTCAAGTGAAAGAAAAAAGCTTTATCAGTTAGGTCTGTAGTGGAGATAAAAAAGAGACTAGATTTAGAAGTTGAAAAACGAAACAAGAAGAGTGAGGTTTCAGTTAATAATTTAGACCCTATCTTAGTCGCTCATCGTTACGCAGACCCAACTATTTCTTTGATATGCGCATTGTTTGCTTATGGAAATGTAAAGCAGATAGTTAAGTTTTTAGACTCACTTGATTTTGACTTGCTAAATAAAAGTGATGAAGAGATAGACAGAGTTCTTAAAAATCATTACTATAGATTTCAAAAAAGTGAAGATGTGATAGCTCTTTTTATAGCTCTAAAAAGATTAAATAACCAAACTTCTTTAGAAGAGGTGTTTTTAAGTGGATATAGTGACAAACGCAACGTAATTGATGGTGTAAACGCAACAATATCTAAAATAATTTCTCTTTATCTTCACTCCTCACGTGGATATAATTTCCTTATAGGAAAAGTAACAACAAAAACAAAGGGAGCAGGGGCACTCAAACGCTGGATGATGTTTCTTCGTTGGATGGTTAGAGAAGACAATATAGATATGGGTCTTTGGAGTAAGGTTGATAAAGCTGATTTAATAATGCCATTAGATACTCATACTTTCAGTGTTGGACTGCGTTTAGGACTCTTAAAAAGAAAAACCTATGATTTAGAGGCTGCGATAGAATTGACTGAGACTTTAAGAGGTTTTGATAAAAAAGACCCATTAAAGTATGATTTTGCTCTTTATCGGTTGGGTCAGGAGAAGATTTTATAGAAAAAATAAAATTTGTTTGATATAATCATTGTAATTAAAATAAGGAACTACCATGGAGTGCGAATTTCCAAGTGTAAATGCAAATAAGCAAGAGATAAAAGAGATTTTTGACAGTGTAAAAACTATCGCAGTATTAGGTCTTTCTCCAGATGAGAGCAAAGATAGCCATAAAGTTGCAAAGTATCTGCAAGAACAAGGCTATAAAATAGTACCCGTCTATCCAAAGGAAGAAACAATACTTGGTGAAAAAGTGTATCGTTCTCTACTAGAAATACCTTTTGATGTAGATATGGTAGATATTTTTAGAAAACCGGCAGCACTTGATTCTATTGCTGATGCATGTATTAAGAAAGGAAATGTAAAAGTTTTCTGGTCTCAGAAGGGTATAGTGAATAATGCAGCGGCTCAAAAAGCTGAAAATGCGGGAATGAAAGTTGTTCAAAACTTTTGTAGTATGGTAGAACATCGTTGTTTATAAAAAGGTAATTTATTGTTAGATATAAAAAAAATATATGAAGCAAAAGAACGTATTAAAGATATTGTAGTTGATACTCCTTTTTCTTATGCTCCACACTTAAGTGAGATAGCTTCTTGTGAAGTTTATTTAAAAAAAGAGAACCTTCAAGTTACAGGTGCATTTAAAATTCGTGGAGCTTACAATAAGATAGCTTCACTTAGTGAGAGTCAAAGAGCTTGTGGTGTTGTAGCTGCAAGTGCTGGTAATCATGCTCAAGGTGTAGCTCTTTCAGCGTCAAAGTTTGGTATTAAAGCAGTAATTGTTATGCCCGAATCAACACCTCTTACAAAAGTAAACGGTGTTAAGCATTATGGAGCAGAAGTTATTCTAGCTGGCTCAAACTACGATGAAGCATACGCTTATGCAACTGAGTATGGAGAGAAAAACTCTTTAACTTTTGTTCATCCCTTTGAAGATGAAGAAGTAATTGCAGGACAGGGTACAGTTGCTCTTGATATTTTAGAAAGTAAAGATGACCTTGATGCAGTTTTAATTCCTGTTGGTGGTGGTGGACTCATCTCTGGTATGGCAACTGCATTGAAATCAATAAACCCTAAAATTGAAGTAATTGGAGTTAGTGCACAAGGAGCTCCTGCGTTTAAAAAATCATTTGATAGTAAATGTGCCATTGATTCTACAAGTGTTAGGACTATTGCAGATGGAATTGCTGTTCGTGATACTTCAGAGATTACTCTTTCTCATGCTTTAGAATGTGTAGATAAAATTATCAGTGTTGATGATGAAGAGATAGCTAGTGCGATTTTATTTTTACTTGAAAAGCAAAAGCTTGTTGTTGAAGGTGCCGGTTCAGTAGGTGTTGCAGCTCTTCTTCATAATAAACTGCCTCATTTAAAGGGTAAAAAAGTAGCAGTAGTCTTGAGTGGTGGTAACATGGATGTTACCCTTCTATCTGTAATTATTGAAAAAGGTCTGCTAAAGTCTGGTCGTAAGATGAAAGTAACTGTTACTCTGATTGATAAACCAGGTTCACTGATGCGTTTTACAGAGATACTGCAAGAGCTAAATGCAAATATTGTTCATATAGCCTATGATAGAACCTCAATCTCACTTGATTATGGTGATGCAAATGTTACTGTTCATATGGAGACTAAGGGTGAGAAGCATCAACAAGAGATAAGAGTTGCATTAAAATCTGAGGGATATTTAAGGGATTAACTGAAATATGGAAGTAGTAGATAGCAAAAATATAAAAGAACCGGTAATTTTGTTAAAGATACTTAAAAACAACTCTCTTTTAGTTGTTGACAGTGAGACTACAGTCAGATATTTTGACACTACTTCCTTGGCTCTTCTAGATGGTTTTAAAGCTAAGATACATCACCGTAGATACAAATCAAGCATGGTCGCTTTTTCAGATAATAATGCAAATTTTGTAAGTATTACTCCTGATTGTGAAGAGTCTATTCTTTTTAACACTTCAACAAAAAAAATAATTACTAAAGTTGATAGGCATCATGGAGAAGTCTCTTGTGTTGGGATTGATCCCTCATGCAGATATATGTTCTCTTGTGGAGAAGATGGTAAAACATACGCCATAGATTTAAAAAGTGGAAAACTTGTTTTTACTCTTCCTGTTCATGTTGATACAATTAATGATATAGCTTTTTCTAAAAACTCAAACTGGGTTGCAACAGCAAGTTATGATAAGAAAATCTCACTTTTCAACCTAGCTACAATGTCTCCAAAAATAAAGCTCAAAGCACATGCTGCACCGGTAATGAAAATTAGATTTATAAACAATAATAGGCTTGTTAGTGTAGATAAAAACTCAACTGTAATTATCTGGAATATCTATAGTGGAAAAGTTCTTGAAAGACTTCAGGGTGTTCATGATGATGTCACTCAAATAACAACAAGTAGTGATGAAAAATTTCTATTTTTAGGAACCGACCTAGGTTATATTCTGCTCTATGATTTAAAGAGCTATGAAATACTCTCTAAGCATTATATTAAGTTACACTCAACTATTACTGCCTTAGAATTTGATGAACAGACTCAGCGTTTAATCATTGGTACTGAAGATGGAAGTCTCCTCTTTTATGATATTTATGAAGGGCAAGATAAACTACAAGAACTCTTAAGACAAAAAGATTTTGAAGCGATGCAAAAAGAGGCCCAAAACAACCCTGTTTTAAGATATACAGATATTTTTAATCTGATGACAAACTTGTGGGAGTCGGTACTTCATAAAGCGAAAATAGCTCTGCAAACTGGTGATAAAGAAAAAGCCATACTACTTTTTAGACACTTTAAGAATGTCCCATCTAAAAATAGGATAATGCAAAAAGTGATGCTTGAATATGTGGATTTTGAGAAGTTTGCTGCATTGGCTAGAGATTCTAAGTTGCCACTGGCATATGGCCTTGCAAATAAACATCCAATGTACAAAGAGTCAAATACGTATAAAATATTAGAAGCAAACTGGAAAAAAGCTTTTTTGCAGGCTCAAAAATATGCTCTTGATCCAAAAGGGGCTGAGCGAGCTAAAGAGATACTTTCTCCATATAGAGGTATAAGTGAGAAAACAAAACTGATTCAAGAACTCTTAACTAAGGGCGAAGTTTATAAACGTTTTAGAGTCTCTATTGGTCAAAAAGATTTTAGAATCTCTTTTGAACTTATAAAGTTAAATCCATTTCTAAAAGAGTTTCCGGAGTATGAGACTTTGAATGCTTATGCTGATACTATCTATATAAAATCAAAGAAACTTATAGAGATAGGAGATACTCATTCTGCCATAAAACTACTAAGAGTATTAGAAGACTTTAGTGACTTTAAAGAAGAGGTAAAGGAGCTAATTTTAAGTATAGAGTCTAGGCAAAAATTCTTCAATGCAGTAGAAGAAGGGGACTTGATATTAGCCTATAATTTGATGAGCAGATTTGAAGATTTACAAGATACAAAAGATGGAACAAATCTTCAAAAAGAGTGGAATAATGACTTAAGTATTTCTAACTCATATGCTGTAGATGGAAATATTGAAGGTGTGAAAAAATCTTTAGATAAATATATGAAAATAAGCTCTAAGTATAAGCCTCTAGCCACTGTTTTTGGATGGTGCTATATGGTTCAGTTAGAGAATGCTTTAAAGAAAAAAGTAAGTAGGATACAACTAGAAAATGGTATTAAAAACTATATGCTATCTTTTGGTTTACAAGATCAAATTGAGAATTTTTTCAAACTATTTAAAGAACATTATCCTGAGTCTAAGTTAAATTTAGAACACCTAACTCAAGGTTCTATATCTATGTGGAGACCATCTATGATTGAAAATTCAATCTTAGATTAGCTTTTACAATATAAACTACATCCCCTTTTAACCTCAAATATAGCTCTTTTTAAGTATAATCATCAGATTTTTAAAATTATAATATTTTTTAGGAGACTTTTCATGCAGATGAGCGGTGCACAGATGGTTATTGAAGCTTTTATCGCAGAAGGTGTAGACACAGTTTTTGGCTACCCAGGTGGAGCTATTATGAATGTCTATGATGAGATATACAAGCAAGATGGATTCAAACATATTTTAAATCGTCACGAGCAGGCTTCTATTCATGCTGCTGAGGGTTATGCGAAAGTTAGCGGTAAAGTTGGTGTTGCAATGATTACATCGGGTCCTGGTTTTACAAATGCTGTAACTGGTTTAGCTGATGCATATATGGACTCTGTTCCTTTGGTTGTTGTATCTGGACAGGTTCCTATGAGTCTTATCGGTACTGATGGTTTTCAAGAGATTGATGCTATCGGAATTAGTCGTCCTTGTACTAAGCATAACTACCTTGTAACAGATGCTGCAGATCTGCCTCGTGTACTTAAAGAGGCATTTTATATAGCACGCTCTGGTCGTCCAGGTCCAGTTCATGTTGATATTCCAAAAGATGTTACTGCACAGATTGCTGAGTTTAACTATGATATAGAGATTGAACTAGAGACTTATAAGCCTCATGTTAAAGGTAATCCTCGTCAGATTAAAAAAGCTATGGATGCTATTGCAAAAGCTAAGCGTCCACTTTTTTATCTTGGTGGTGGTATCATAAACTCAAACGCAGCTGATGAAGTTAGAGATTTCGTTCATAAAACTGGTATTCCTGCTGTTGAGACTTTCATGGCTCGTGGCGTTTTATCTTTCGATGACAGCCTTTTAATTGGTATGCTTGGTATGCATGGTTCTTACGCTTCAAATATGGCTATGAGTGAGACTGACTTAGTTATCGGTCTTGGTGCTAGATTTGATGACCGTGTAACTGGTAAGCTTTCAGAGTTTGCAAAAAATGCTGATGTAATTCATGTTGATATTGATCCTGCTTCTATCTCAAAACTTGTAAACGCAGATTATCCGATTGTTGGTGACTTGAAAAATGTTGTAACTGAGATGCTACTTCAAATTGATAAAGTTGATAGTGATAATTATGAGTCATGGAGAGAAACAATAAGTAATTTTGCAGAACTTCATCCATTAACTTATCATGAAGATACAGATAGATTGAAGCCTCAGTGGGTTATAGAGCGTGTAGGTGAATTACTTGGTGATGATGCTAATATCTCTACAGATGTTGGACAGCATCAGATGTGGAGCGCACAGTTTTATCCATTTTCTCGTCCTCGTCAGTTTATCTCTTCAGGTGGACTTGGAACTATGGGCTTTGGTTTTCCTGCGGCTATCGGTGTAAAAGCAGCAGATCCTAAGAGAACTTCTATCAACTTCACAGGTGATGGTTCAATTCTTATGAATGTTCAAGAGTTGATGACTGCAGTTGAAAAGAAAATCCCAGTTATTAATATTATTCTTAACAATAATTTCCTTGGTATGGTTCGTCAGTGGCAGACACTTTTTTATGATAAACGCCACTCTGAAACAGATTTATCTGTTCAACCGGATTTTGTAAAACTTAGTGAAGCTTTTGGTGGAATTGGTTACCGAGTTAAAACTAAAGAGGAATTTGATGCTGCTCTTAAAGATGCCGTTGAAAAAAATGTAGTTGCGTTTATAGAAGTAATCGTTGAGAGAATGGAAAATGTTATGCCGATGGTTCCATCAGGCGGAAGTCTGTTTAACATGATGTTATTAGAGAAAAAGGAGACAAAATAATGACTGAGAGTAGTGAAAGAAGAGTAGTTTCAGTTATCGTTGTTAATGAGGCGAGTGTTCTGTCTCGTATCACAAACCTTTTCTCTGGACGTGGTTACAACATCACATCTTTAACAGTTGCACCTGTTCCTGATAGTAAATACTCTCGTCTAACGATTGTTACATCTGGTTCAGTTCGTGTAATTGAGCAGATTACAAAGCAGCTTCATAAGCTTATACCAGTTCTTCGTGTATATGAGCACACTGATATAGTTGAAAAAGAGATGGCTCTTGTGAAGTTTCCAATTTCTGAAAATATTACAGATATAGATACTCTATGTCAGGCATACAACGGAAAGATTGTAAATGTTGGTGAAAATGTAATAATCACAATGATAGCTGATGAGCCAGCAAGAGTTGAGAATTTTTTAAAGGCTATCAAGCGCTATAATCCAAAAGAGATAGTAAGAGGTGGTGCTGTAGCACTAGAGAGATAATTTTATGAAACTCAGTAGCATAGCAACACTTATTGGTGCGGATTTTTCAGGAGTTGACGTTGAGATAGAGAGTATGAATACTCTTAAGGATGCCAACTCTAATGAGCTTTCATTTGTTGCAAATGCTAAATATGTAAAAGATATAGCTTCTTCAAACGCAGCCGCAATTATTGTAGATGAAAAGACTAAAGAGTATGTACCTGAAGGTTGTGTTGCTTTAGTTGTTGAAGCTCCTTATTGGCAGATGGCAGTAGCTTCTGCTAAGTTTGCTCCAGCTCTTGAAGATTATGATTCTCCTAAAGCTATAGTAGGTGAGGGGACAATTGTATCTCCTAAGGCGGAAATAGCAAATGGCGCTAGAGTTGGTAAAAACTGTACTATTATGGCTGGTGTTTATATCGGCTCTAACGCAGTAGTGGGGAACAATACAATTCTTTATCCAAATGTGGTTCTTTATCGCGATTGTAAAATTGGAAGTGACTGTATTATTCATGCTGGAACTGCTCTTGGTAGTGATGGTTTTGGATTCGCTTCTGATAAAATGGGAATGCACAAAAAGATTTACCATAATGGTAATGTTGTGATTGAGGATGATGTTGAAATAGGCTCAAATACTTCAGTAGATAGAGCAGTTTTTGGAACTACTTTGATAAAACAGGGCTCACGTCTTGATAATCTCATACATATAGCACATAACTGTGAAATTGGTGAATATAGTGTTCTTGCAGGTCAAACTGGTTTAGCTGGCTCTTCAAAGCTTGGACGTAGCTCTGTCTTTGGTGCACAATCTGGTGTAGCTGGTCACTTAGAGATAGCTCCATTTAATACTTTTGCAGCACGTACAGGTGTTACAAAAACTATCAAAGAGAGTGGAAAAGTTTTTGCAGGTTTTCCATTTATGGATCATAAGTCTTGGCTTAAGATTCAAGGTAAGCTCTCTCGTCTTATCAAATAAAAATAATTTATAAACTACTATATATTAAATACAATTTATAAGGAATTTGAAATGAGTAAAATAATCGCATTAAGTGGAACAAAAAAAGGTGTTATTTCAGTAGCTAAGATAGATGAACCATATGGTAAAGATAGTGCTAGCGTAGCAAGTATAGGAATTTCTTTAGCTGGAAACGCTGACGAACCAGAGTGGAAAGTTCATATTCCTCTTGATAACTTAGATGAAGTTATCAAGGCCTTAGTTAGCTTAAAAGCATAGTCTATAGCCTACTCCATACTCAGTTTTGAGATATTGTGGACTTGAGCCATCATCATTTATCTTTTTTCTAATATTTTTAATATGATAGTCTAAAGATCTTTGAGAGCTTATTTCTGATAGACTTGAGGCTAAGTCTTCTCTTGTAGTTGTGCTCTTTTTGTTTGTAATTAAAGTTTTGAGTATATCAGTTTCAGTCTGTGTCAGGTTTATTTTTTTATCTTTAAAGAAGATATATTGTCCATTGATTAGGAAAGTATCACTGCTTTTCTCTAAAATGTTACCTTTTCCAAAGATAGCCCATATTCTTGCCTCTAGTTCTTCTAAATTGTAAGGTTTAACTATGTAGTCTAACGCTCCAAGCTTAAAAGCATGTAGCTTTGTTTTTATATCTGAGTGAGCACTAATAACTATAGTTGAAATTCTTATTGAGCTTTTTATAGCTTTTAAGACTTCGAAACCATCCAAATCAGGTAGGCTTAAATCCAACAATAGCACATCATATTTGTTAAACTTCATACTTGCTAAAGCATCAGTAGATAGTGTAAATGCATCTACTGCAAAACCACAATCTTCTAAAAAATCTTTAGTATATACAACAGCAGCATCATCATCTTCGAGTAAAATAATACGATTTTTTTTCAATACAGACCTTTAAGCTAAGATTCCTCATATTATAGTGTAAGTTACCTCATATTACAATGGTACAATAATTAATAAAAACTGTTAGGATTTAATGATGCTGAATAAACAAGATGTGATAAAATATACATCTTCATTAACACTTCTTTTTGTTGAAGATAATCAAGAAGTTAGAGAATCAGCACTATTTTTGCTAGAGGATATATTTAAAAATATTATTTTGGCAGTGAATGGTCAAGATGGAATTGATAAATTTAAAAAGAATAATATAGATGTGATTATTACAGATATAGATATGCCAGTTATGAATGGCATGGATATGATAGAGAAGATAAAAAAGATAGATAGTGATATGCCGATAGTGATACTCTCAGCTCTTATGCGAACCGAATACTTTATACAAAGTATAAAGCTTGGTGTTAAAGGTTATTTATTAAAACCTTTAGATATTGATGCTTTATTTGATTCTCTTGATAGCGTAACAGCAAAAATTCATTTAAAAGATAAAATGCTTGAAAATATGAAGCTAAAAGAGAGAATGGAGCAGGCTCTTTTAGGAAATCATGATGGTCTTTGGGATTGGAATCTTATTACAAATGATGTGCACTTTTCTCCAAGATGGAAAGAGATTATAGGATATAGTGATGATGAATTGTCAAATGATTTTATTACTTGGGAGGGTCGTGTATATCCTGATGATATGGAAGCTACAATGGTTAATATTCAAGATAATATTGATGGTAAAACGAATTATTTTGAAAACATACATCGTATTAAGCATAAAGATGGTCATTGGGTTTGGGTACTAGACAGAGGTAAAACTGTTTATGATGAAAATGGAAAACCTATTCGCATGATTGGCACTCATACAGATATAACTCAAACAAAACTTATAGAAATTGAACTTAGTAAGAAAAATGCTCTTTTGAAAAATCATGATAAGTATCTTCAAGCCATAATAGATAACTTAGAAAACCCTACTATGTTAATTAAAGATGACTACACTGTTGAGCTAATGAATAGTGCTTTAAGAAATCAATTAAGTAATATAAATATTGCTGATGTGAATAAACCAAAATGTTATGAAATCTCTCATCATTACTCAACTCCATGTGATGGTGATAAACATCCATGTCCTCTAAGGGATGTAATAGATTCTAAAGAACCCATAAGTGTTGTTCATGTTCATTGTAATCCTGATGGAAGTAAGCAAAACGTGGAGCTCACAGTAACACCACTTTTTGATGAAAATAAAAAATGTATAGGCATTATAGAATCAGCTAAAGATATAGCTGACTATGATACTCTTAATATGGGATAATGTATGGATATTGAAGAAATAAATAAATTAAGTAGAGATTCTAAAAATCTAAAATTACTATATGTAGAAGATGATAAAGCAGCAAGAGAAGCTATGCTTGAAATTTTAGATCTATTTTTTGATGATATAAGTGTGGCTGTAGATGGAGAAGATGGACTTCATAAGTTTAAAAGTAATACGATAGATATAATTTTTACTGATATAAGTATGCCAAAGATGAATGGCTTAGATATGATAAGTGAAATACGTAAAGTAGATGATGATATACCCGTTGTTATTTTATCAGCACATGATGAATCTAAATTTTTTATACAAAGTATTAACTTAGGTATCAATGCTTTTATATTTAAACCTGTAAAGTTAGATATTTTTATAACAGTATTAAAAAAAGTTATAAAAAAAATGCTACTTTTAAATAAAGCAAAAGAAAATTTACAGTTCTTAAATGAGTATCAAGAAGCAATAGATGAAGCTAGTATAGTCTCTAAAACTGATTTACTTGGTGCTATTACTTATGCAAATGATGAGTTTTGTAAAATCTCTGAATACACTCAGGATGAACTGATTGGAGAGTTTCATAATATAATTAGACATCCAGATGTCTCTCCTTTAATCTTTGAAGAGCTATGGAATACAGTAAAAGATAAAAAACAAATTTGGAAAGGTATAATAAAAAATATTTCTAAAAGTGGAAAAGTATACTATGTAGATTCAATGGTTAAACCCATTTTAAATCATGATGGGGAGATAGTCGAGTATATAGCTATACGTAATGATATTACAAAGCTAGTTAATTTAAATGATGAGATTAAGTCCTTACGTGATTATGATATAGAGCAACAACATACTGCGAGGGAAAAGGTTGAAGTCGGAATCAGAAATGATATGAACGGAGATGAGGCTAGAGTTATTTATGCTCCATTAGATATATTAAGTGGTGATTTTTATTCTATTTATAAGCGTAAAGATGGCTCAACCTTTATGTATATTATAGACGGACAAGGACATGGAATATCTCCTGCTTTAACTATTTTTTCAGTCTCTTCTATAATTAATAATATAATAGATAGGGTTACAAACTTGGAAGAGTTAACGAGTCATATATTTCCTATAATACAGACTTTTTTGGGAGATATAGAGCAGCTTTCTTACGTTATGATAATGATTGATGAAAACGCTAAAAATATCTCTTATGCTTCAGGTGGTATGTACCCATTTTTAATAAAAACACCAGATGGAGTCAAAAAGATAAAAACTAATAATACACCATTCATGAACTTCTCCCCAAATCCTGTTATAGACGAAATAACTATTGAGCAGTGGGATTCATTACTTCTTTTTAGTGATGGCTTTATTGAGCATGAAGATGATGAATTAGGTGGATGTACACCACTAGATATAATTAATACACCATCCCTTATTGACAAGGCTACAGATAAGATGAGTAGTACTCAGCTAGATGATGATGTAACGTTAATTTATTTAAGAAATATAAATGAATAACATTAAAATCATAATAATTTTATCCCTGTTTTTTACATTCGTAAATGCAGAAAAATTGGAACATGTTTCACTTCAACTAAAGTGGAAGTATCAATTTCAGTTTGCAGGGTTTATTGTTGCTAAAGAGAAAGGCTTTTATAGAGATGCCGGTCTCAAAGTAACTATGAAAGAGCATGATGATAGTATAAATATTATTGAGGATGTAGTTAGTGGTAAAAGTGATTTTGGAGTAGGGGACTCTTCACTAATTTATGCTTCTTTAAAAGGAAAGCCTGTATCAGCTATGATGGCTATATTTCAAGACTCTCCTTTTATTCTTATGGGTTTAAAATCAAACAAGATAAAAACTTTAGAAGATTTAAACTACAAAAATATAGCACTTTATGGTGGAGTTGATGGTTTTGCTGTAAAAATTATGTTAAAAGCAAAAAATATTAAGTACACAGTAAAACCACCAATATATACCTTGGATAAATTAGCTTCAGGTGAAGTTGACATGATGAGTGCATATATTTCAAATGAGCCATACATCGCAAAAACTAAAAATATTGATATTATTATTTTTCATCCAAAAGATTATGGATTTGATAGTTATGGAGACATATTATTTACTTCAAAGAAGATGTTAAAGAACTATCCACGTACTGTACATAAAATGAATGAAGCGACATATAGAGGTTGGGAGTATGCTTTTAATCATATAAATGAAGTAGTTAACCTTATATATAAAAAATATAATACACTGAACAAGACAAAAGAGGCTCTGCAGTATGAAGCGATTACTTTAAAGGAGTTAAGTGGTTATGGTGAGGGTTTTGGCGAACTAAATATAGAAAAGATTAAAAGTATAGCTCAGATATATAACTTGATAAATAAAAAATTTTATAAACTTGATGTATTGGATGATTTTATCTACAATAGTTTAACTTGCAATTTAGCTTTAAATGAAGATGAAGAAGAGTACATTAAAAAGAAAAAAACTATAAATATATGTGTAAAAGGATTACAAGAACCTATTTTCATAAAAGAAAGGCGTAAATACAGTGGAGTCTCTGTGGATTATCTAAAGATTATTTCTGAACAGACACATTTAAAACTAAATTACGTCTACTACACTACAATTAAAGATTACCTAGGCGGAGTTAGAAGTGGTAAATGTGATTTAGTCTCCTTAATTGTTGCAGAACCAAATACTTATACTTTTCTAACACCAACTATACCTTATGTGTCTGATGAAATTGTCCTTGCAACTAAAATAGATGAACCATATGTATATAATTTAAATAGTTTAACA
>JAGGWO010000206.1 GCA_021157485.1 Sulfurimonas sp.
ATCATACATTTCATAATTAAACTAGTTAGTCCATCTTTAAAACGGACATAAATGCTTCTTGAGGAAGTTGAACTTTTCCTATAGACTTCATACGTTTCTTACCAGCTTTTTGTTTCTCTAGTAGTTTTCTTTTGCGAGTGATATCACCACCGTAACACTTGGCAGTAACATTTTTACCCATAGATTTTACAGTCTCGCGTGCGATAATCTGAGAGCCAAGTGAAGCTTGAACAGCAACTTCAAAAAGTTGTCTTGGAATCTGCTCTTTCATATTTTTAACTAAAATACGACCACGAGAAAGAGCCTGAGTTCTTGGTACTACGATGCTGAGTGCATCTACAGCTTCTCCGGCTACTTTAATATCAAGTTTAACTAGGTCACCAGTTTTAAAACCAATAGGCTCATAATCAAATGATGCGTAACCTTTAGAGATTGATTTTAGAGTATCGTAAAAATCCATAACTATCTCATTCATCGGTACTTCATACTCAAGCATAACTCTATCTTCATTTAAGTAAGTCATCTTAGTTTGAGTCCCACGTTTGTTTATAAGAAGTGTTATGATATTTCCAAGATATTCTGCTGGAGTAATAACTGTAGCTCTAACATATGGCTCTTCGATTCTATCGATTCTATTTACTTCTGGAAGTTCTGAAGGGTTTTGAACATTTACAAAATCACCATTATTTAAGTATACATTATAGATAACAGAAGGGGCTGAAGCAATTAAGTCGAGATTAAATTCTCGCTCAAGTCTCTCTTTTATAACTTCCATGTGAAGCATTCCAAGAAAACCAACACGAAATCCAAAACCAAGTGCTACTGATGTTTCAGGTTCGTAAGAGAGAGAAGAGTCATTTAGTTTTAGTTTATCTAGTGCATCACGAAGGTCTTCAAACTTATCTGTATCAATTGGAAAGATTCCAGCAAATACAAATGGTTTTGCTGGTTCGTATGTTCCTACAGGCTCAAGAGTAGGGTTTTTAACATCAGTGATAGTGTCACCAACATTTACAACACTTACCTCTTTGAGACCAAGAACAACAATACCAATCTCACCACACTCGATAGCCTTTGTTTTAATCTTTTTCATTGGGTGAGGGTACATTAAATCAAGTACCTGATGCTCTTCACCATTGCTCATAAGTTTAATATTTTGACCTTTTTTAATTTGACCGTCAAAAACACGTACAAGTGCTAGAGCACCTAAGTATTGATCGAACCAAGAGTCGTAAATAATAGCTTTAGTTGTAGCTTCAGGGTCACCAACAGGCGCTGGAATTCTATCTACGATAGCATCAATAAGTTCACGTATTCCTACACCAGTTTTTGCACTTACCAAACAGGCATCAGTGGCATCGATACCGATAGAAGTCTCAATCTCTTCTGCAACTCTATCAGGATCAGCGGCTGGAAGGTCTATCTTGTTTATAACTGGAATAAGTTCTAAATCATTATCTAGTGCAAGATAAACATTTGCAATTGTTTGAGCTTCAACACCTTGTGCAGCATCTACAATAAGAAGAGCACCATCAGAAGAAGCGAGTGATTTACTAACTTCATAAGAGAAATCAACATGGCCCGGAGTGTCTATGAGATTTAGAATGTAGTGCTCGCCATCTTTTACGTAATCAAGTCTAACAGATTGAGCTTTAATAGTAATACCGCGCTCTTGTTCGATATCCATAGTGTCCATCATCTGTGTACTCATTTCACGTTCACTAACTGAACCACACTCTTGAATGATGCGGTCAGCTAAGGTACTTTTACCGTGGTCAATATGAGCAATAATAGAGAAGTTTCTAATGTTTTTCAATAATTTACCTTATGAAAATAAGCCATTAACACTCTCGTTGTGATAAACACGACGAATTACTTCTGCAAAAAGAGGAGCAACTGTTAATACTTTGATTTTTTTATGTGGTTTTGTTTCTAGTGTATTGGTGATCATTAACTCATCTAGTTCACCATTCTCTAGATTCTCATATGCATTTCCACTTAGAACACCGTGTGTAGCACAAGCCATAACTGAAGTTGCACCTTTGTTTTTAAGTGCAGTAGCAGCTTTAACCATAGTTCCAGCAGTATCAACCATATCGTCAATCATGATAACATCGTAACCTTCTACGTCACCGATAATACCCATTACCTCTGCTTCATTTGCTTTTTCACGGCGTTTATCAACAATAACCATCTCTAAACCCATGCGCTTCGCAAAATAACGAGCACGAGCAACACCACCGATATCTGGAGAAGCAATAATAGGATTTTTAAGATTTTTACTTTTTATATAGTGCTCAAAAGTAATTGAACCGTAAAGATTATCAACTGGAATATTGAAGAAACCTTGAATTTGACCAGCATGTAGGTCGATTGTAACAACTCTGTCTATTCCAGCAGTTTCATACATATCAGCTACTAGTCTTGCTGTTATCGGTACACGAGGAGCAGCTTTTCTATCTTGTCTTGCATATCCATAATAAGGAACAACAGCGGTAATACTAGAGGCAGAAGAACGGCGAAGAGCATCTGTCATAATTAGTAGTTCCATTAGGTTGTCATTTGATGGAGCACCTGTACTTTGAACTATAAATACATCACGACCACGAACTGACTCTGCAATCTGAACAGAGATTTCACCATCACTAAATCTTTTAGTATCGGCATTAGCCAACGGCACATCTAAAACTTGACAAATCTCTTTTGCAAACTCAACACTAGATGAACCAGCAAAAATTTTATAACCACGCATGGGAAATTCCTTCTTGGAAAAATTTATATGCGATTATACAAAAATTGTTCTAAGGGGATGTTAAAAGAGAAGTTTTATTGACAGTTTTTACAAGTACCTGAGAGAATTAAAGCACTCTTTTTTATATTATAGTTACTGCTTTGTGCTGCGTTTGATATAACAGAGTCTAAATTAAGTTCTATATCCCTTATTTCACCACATGAGTCACAGATAATATGCGAGTGAGTCTCTTTAGTCAGTTCATAGACAGATTTTTCATTTGGAATTTTAACTTCTTGTATAAAAGAGGCTTCTAACATAAGATTTATATTTTTATATATAGTTGCTAAAGAGATAGAGTTGAACTTCTTTAACATCACATCATAAAGGTTTTCAATACTTATGTGACCGCTAGTATATAGAGCATTAGTTATCTCTAATCTTTGGGGTGTTGCTTTTAAATTGTGTTGACGTAATATTTCAGTATAATTATTCATGGTGTATTATACACTAATTATCTTTAAAGGATAAAAATTATTATTTAAATTTAATAAGACTATAATTTATTAAAAGATAATAATTATCCTTTAAGTTTATTTGTTGTAAAATTCTTTATCAAAACATAGGAGTTTAAAATGAGACAGTATGAATCTTACAGATGTAACAAATGTGGAAATGTTGTAGAAGTGCAAAATGTTGGCGGTGGTGAACTTCACTGTTGTGGCGAAGCAATGGAAATGATTACAGAAAATCTAACTATGGTAAATCTAATGAAAGCTTTTGCTGGTGAGTCACAAGCTAGAAACAAGTATGAGTACTTTGCAAAAGTAGCTCAAAAAGAAGGGTATAGAGATATTGCAGAGCACTTTCAAAGAGCTGCGAACAATGAGAAGACACATGCAAAACTTGAACTAGCTCTTAATAACAGAATGGCTACTGAGAGTGAAAATAGCTTTGGTAACACTGCTGAGAACCTTCAATCTGCAATAGATGGCGAAAGTTATGAAAATGTGACTATGTATCCTGATTTTGCTGAAATAGCAAAAGAAGAGGGACATAAAGAAGCTGCAACTCTATTTAAGGGAATTGGTAAAATCGAAGTAGAGCATGAAAAAATGTTTCAAATGCTTTTAGATAGACTCAACGCAGGTGCTGAACATGTAAGTGAAGATGAAGAAGAAGCATGGATTTGTGAAGTGTGTGGACATATTCATTATGGTAAAAAAGCTCTTAAAAAGTGTCCAGTGTGTAAGCATGGAGAAGAGTATCAGTCGCGTTTAAACTCTAAAAAATAAACGCAATTCTTATAGTATAGCTCGAGATGAGCTTACTATAATATCAGAGTGGATGAAGAAGATTATTTAATCCCTTCATCATCTAAGCGTCTATATTTACTACATGCATCACCACTTCCCATATTACAAGCTTTTGCAAAGAGTTTTTTTGCTCTACTTTTATTCCTTGGAATACCTTTACCTTTTCTGTACATTTTTGCTAAATTATAGCATCCGTTGATGTTTCCTTTATCACAAGTTTCAGCATAAAGCTCACTTGCAATTCTGTAGTCTCTTTTTACCCCACGTCCTCTATAATAAGTAACACCTAGATTGTAACAGCCATTTACATTTCCAGCATTACATGACTTTGCATAGAGTCTGCTAGATTTATAAAAGTCTTGTCTAATTCCACCAACTCCATTTTCATAAAGAGCTCCAAGATTAGAACATGCTTTAGAATCCCCAGCATCACAGTTGCGTTTGTATAAGCCTGCTGCTTTCTTCTCATTATGCAGTGTACCCTTACCGTTTGCATACATGTAAGCTAGATTATAACAACCATCCATATTTCCATTGTCACATGCTTGTGTCCATAACTTTATAGCGTCTTGATAGTGATTGCTTCTATATTGAGAAAATCCATTGGCAACTAAATCTGCATATAAGTTGACAGTAAATAGTAAACAAAATCCTAAAACTAACTTTTTCATATATTCCCCTTCGTATAATACATTAACCAACCAAATACTATAAAATGGTTGAGTTCATTAAAGACTCATGGTTTTCACAAAAGCTAACTATAAACAGGTTTCCCCCCTTTTTGGACTATATGTACCAGCTTAATAAACGTCTTGTGTTAGCTTTACTAAATCATCTATAGGATGCTAAGGAGAAATTGAACATTTCTACCTTGTATAACACGAAGCTATGAGATCGTTAAAACTATCACAGGAGTTTATTATGTACTATGTAGGAATTGATGTAGCCAAAGAAAAACATTACGTTTGTACCCTCAAGGGGCATCCCATATCTTAGATGATACTAGAGAAATAGCTTGTAAACCTTTTTGGATTTACTCAGATATATTAGGACTAAGAGATTTACTTGCAAAGATGGCTGAACTATCTTTAAATAATGATGATTTCATCATTGGAGTAGTACCCCAAGGGCAGGCTTCGCGCAGTCAACTGGAGCATTTAGTGAAAACCTTTATGAGTATATTACTGATGCAGATTATAAAGTCATACTTTTAAATTCTTATCAAACAGCTAAATATAGAGACTTTAGTACTATGAAAAAGATTAAAAATGATGCTATTGATGCACTTGTAATTGCTGAGTTATTAGCTAGTGATAAATACAAAGAGAGTTATATCTCTAATGATGACTATCAATCACTTAAAGTTTTAGGAAGATTAAAAAAATCTTTAGCAGATAAG
>JAGGWO010000170.1 GCA_021157485.1 Sulfurimonas sp.
GATACTCTTTACATAGAATCGACATATGGTGATCGTAATCATAAAAGTATAGATGATTCTGTAGATGAATTTAAAGATATTGTTGTTAAAACATTAACCAATGGTGGTAATGTTTTGATTCCATCTTTTGCAGTTGAAAGAACACAAGAAATTTTATGTATATTAAAGTCAATGTACAAGAGTGGTGAACTACCAAGATGTAGAATCTTTTTAGATAGTCCTATGGCTATTCGTGCAACACGAGTTTATAATAAGTATGCAGATGAACTTAGTGTTTTTTGTCAAAACTTTCTTAAAGAAGATGGTTCTGTATTTGATTTTCCTCATCTGAAATTTGCAAGGACTAGAGAGGATTCAATGAAGATAAATGGGATTCAAAGTGGTGCAATTATAATAGCTGGAAGTGGGATGTGTAATGGTGGTCGTATTTTACATCACTTCAAACATAATTTATGGAACAGAAAAAATGCTGTTATGTTTGTTGGATTTCAAGCTAAAGGAACAATGGGACGCAATATTGTAGAAGGTGCAAAATTTATTCATCTCTATAATGAGAAAATAAATATTAATGCAAGTATACATACAATAAATGGTTTTTCAGCTCATGCTGATCAGAGTGAATTAATTGGATGGATGAAAAATTTCCAAAGACTTGATAAGATTTTTTTAATTCACGGGGAAGAGGAGAAACAGCTTATATTTAAAGAAGAAATCATGAAGCAACTTCATAAAAAAGCACATATTGTCAATAGTGGCGAAGAAATTTTTATTTAATTATAATCTGATAAAATAAAATAAAATAAAGGATAAAGAATGGATGCAATACAAAAAGAGTTAGAGAGTAGAAAATCTGAGATAAAAACGGAGATGGAACTACTTTTTAAGGCAAATATGAAAATTACTGATTGGGATGTACCTGAAGCTGATGATAATGAAGCAGCAAAGATTATTTTAAATATTTTACAAGAAACGCTTGATGAAATTAAAGTAAACGTGCTTGATGGTAAATATGATTATTATTAAAGTTTAGGGGTAGTTTACGCGTGTACTTAATAAAGGCTGGTTACTTAAACCAGCTTTTCATAGTACCTATTGCAGAATCTAAGACAGTTTGATGAGGTTTAGACTCTTCTATGCCAAACGAACCCTGTAGTTTATTTAGCATATCTTTTTGCTCATCATTTAGTTTCTTAGGGTAAGTTATATCTACTTGAGCGATTAAATCACCTTTACCGTGACCATGAACATCTTCAATACCTTCACCTCTAAAAGTAAAGTGTTGCTTATCACGAGTACCTATATCAAGTTTAAGCTCTAGCTCACCTGTAAGTGATGGTATAGTTAAAGTATCACCAGCAACTGCTTGAGTGAAAAACACTGGTATAGCGATATAAACATCATTACCATCTCTTTGGAAGTGTTTATCCGGTTTAACTGTAAAAGTAACATAAAGGTCACCACGAGTACCGCGTTTACCGATGTTACCTTTTCCTGAAACTCTTAAGCGGTTATCAGAGTCAATACCTGCTGGGATCTTTACACTGACTGTTTCTCTAACTTCTTCATATCCTGCACCACGACAGCTTTTACATTTGTCAGTTGCTGCACTACCAGTTCCTTGACAAGTTGGACATGTTTGAGAGAAAGTCATGAAGCCCTGTTTCATGTAAACTTGACCTTGACCTTTACAATCTTTACAAGTAGAAAGTTTACCGTTTTTAGCACCAGTTCCTTTACAATCTTTACACGCTTTTTTGTAAGTAAACTCTATCTCTTTTTCAACTCCAAAGATAGCTTCATGGAAACTAATGTACATATCTACATTCATATCGAGTGGATACTTTTCCATATCTGCAGGATTTTGACGACGACGTGAGCCACCGCCTCCGCCAAATCCGTTAAACATCTCTTCAAACATAGAACCTAAGTCATCAAAACCACCAGATGAACGGCCGCCACCGCCACCCATACCTTGAAGTCCCTCTTTCCCATAACGGTCGTAAATACTTTTTTGTTTCTCATCACTCAGACACTGATATGCTTCATTACAAAGTTTAAATTTGTGTTCTGCATCTGCATCACCTGCGTTTTTATCAGGGTGATATTTCTTAGCCATTGCTCTATATGCTTTTTTAATAGTTGTTTTATCTGCGTTTTGTGATACTTCTAATATTTCGTAGTAGCTTAAATCTTCCATTTTCTTCCATACGTATTAAATAATTTTTGGAATTATACCCTATTATTTATCCTCCCTTTCTTAGTCTTTAGCTATAATCCCTTTCATGAAACAAATACTCTATTTTTTACTATCTATTTTTATATTTTTAGGCTGTTCTAAAGAGCCGAGAGTGATGTTTGACACACTTCCTCAAACGCAGCTTTTAGAGAGTAGTTTCTCTTCTCTTCCAAATTGGGAAAATGAAAATTATGATGAGATTATATACTCATTTATGAATAATTGCAGAGCTAAAAAAAGTATAGATATTTATCACAATCTCTGTTCTACGTCACAAAATATCAGAGATTCAAAAGAGTTTATTGAAAATAATTTTACTCCATATATGATTGAGAGTTTGGATAAAAATAAAGAGAGTATCTTGACTGGGTATTATGAACCAGAACTTCGTGGTTCATTTACAAAAAGTGAAATTTATCAATATCCAATTTACGGGGTACCAAAAGATTTAATAACTGTTGATTTAAGTTCTATCTATCCGGATTTAAAAAACTATAGACTTCGTGGTAGATTAGATGGAAACAGGGTGATTCCATACTACTCACGAGAAGAGTTAAGTAAGAGAGATATAAACGCAGAGATAATATGTTATTGTGATTCTAAAATTGATAAGTTCTTTTTAGAAGTGCAGGGCTCAGGAAGAGTTACCTTAGATAACGGAGAGACTATTTTTATAGGTTTTGGTAATCAAAATGGTCATAAGTATAGCTCAATTGGGAAATACTTAGTCAAGAGTGGTGAGATATCAAAAGAGGATATTTCACTGCAGAGTATCAGAGAGTGGTTTAAACTGAATCCTTCAAGAGTTGATGAAGTTTTAAACCATAATAGCTCAGTAGTCTTTTTTACTTCAAGAGATAAAGCTGCAACTGGTTCACTTGGTATAGTACTTCATCCTCTGCGTTCAATAGCAGTAGATAGAAGATATATACCTCTAGGAAGTATGGTTTATGTAAGTGCAAAAAATTCATATGAGAGAGTGGCTTTTGCTCAAGATACTGGTGGAGCTATCAAGGGAGCTGTTAGAGCTGATATGTTCTTAGGTTTTGGTGAGGAAGCTGGTGAGATAGCAGGTGAATTAAAAGCACCACTAAAACTTTGGATACTTCTTCCAAAAGATAAGGTGAAAAGTAAAATATGAATCGCTCCCTAGAAAAATTTAACCGTTTAGTCGATGCACTACAAGAACTTCCAACAGTTGGTAAAAAATCAGCAACAAGACTTGCTTATCATATGGTAATGAATGATAGTTATGTTGGTATAAAAATATCTCACGCTATTGAAGATGCACTAGGAAGTCTGAAAAAATGTAGAGTATGTGGTGGAATGAGTGAAGATGAACTCTGTTATGTCTGTTCTGATGAGAGACGTGATGATACTTTTCTTTGTATAGTTGAAAACGCAAAGGATATTTTACTGCTTGAAGAGAATGGACTTTTTGATGGAAAATATTTTGTACTTGATTCTCTCGATGAGTTAAGTATCTCTCATTTGGAGAGTATTGTTGAATCAGGTGTCAGCGAAGTACTTTTTGCTCTTACTCCATCTATTGCAAATGATGCAGTCATTCTTTACATTGAAGATAAATTAAATGATTATGATATCAATTTTTCAAAAATTGCCCAAGGTGTTCCAACAGGTGTAAGTTTAGAAAATATCGACCTCTTGTCGCTTACTAGAGCATTAGAAGATAGGGTTAGGGTTTAGATGAAGTTTTTATTTTTATTACTTTTTTTATATGGATTACTTTTTGCAGAAAAAGATTTTGATATAGAGAATATAAAGAGTGACAAATCAAAAATCAGTATGCAAGAGTGGTTTGATGATAAATTTACTTTGAAGCCATATAGGGTAAATTATCTACTGCCATATGGCTATGCAGATAAAGCATATAGTGCTAATGTGCCAAATACGGTTGAGTATAAAAATATAGAAGCTGAGATACAGGTAAGTTTGAAGTTGAAAATTGCACAAGATCTTTTTGGGTTTAATGAGAGATACTATGTCTCTTATACTCATCAAGCTTTTTGGCAAATATATATAGAATCAGCGCCATTTAGAGAAAATCTATATAATCCTGAAGGGTTTGTCGTATTTCCTGTAAATGATAATGATTCATCATTTAATCTACGTTCAGTTAAGTTTGCAATAGCCCATAAATCAAATGGACAACCAGATACTTCCGATGTAACATTTAGTGCAAATCAAACTATAGGAAATCTTTCAAGAAGTGTAAATTATATTTATTCTACTTTTCGCTTTCAGCATGAGACTCTTATTTCTGATTTAACACTTTGGATTCCATTTCCAGAAGATGAAGAGACTAGTGACAACTATGATTTAATGGATTACACAGGATATACAAGTCTAAAATTCACTTATTTTTTAAATGAGCATATGTTTACTCTAATGGGAAGAGGTAATCCATCTACTCTAAAAGGTGCGATGGAAGCAACATATTCATATCCACTGATACACAATAACCTTTTTATAAAAGTTTTTAGTGGATATGGAGAAAGTTTAATAGACTATAACAATTACATCACTAAATTTTCTATTGGGTTTAGTTTTTCAAGATAGCTATATCTTGAAACTGTGACTCATATATTTTTTGATATCCTCTTTTTTCAACTCACTATTTACAAAAAGTTCATTTGCCAAAACACCTTGACCTAGAAGCATATCTGCTCCATCTTTAAAAGTGATATTTTTACTTTGAGCTAGTTTTAAAAATGGTGTTAGTTTGCCATAAATTGCATCTGCTACAAAAGATGTATTTTCTAAAGCTAAGTCTATTATCTCTTGAGGAGCAGGTAACTCTTCATCTTTGAGTCCGGCACTTGTTGTGTTTACTACAAGGTCATATCTTCTTACTTTAAAAGTGTCCCAAGTGAAGCACTCACAACCAATTTCTTTAAAGTATGAAAGTCTACCTTCACTTCTGTTAATAACGCTGACTTTTATACCATCTTGTAAAAATCTAGCCGATAAAGCTTTAGCCGTTCCACCAGCTCCAAGAATTAGAATCTCTTTAACATCTCCAAACTCCTTAATGGCAAACATAAAGCCATCTGCATCAGTGTTATAGCCTATAAGTTTTCCATTTTCATTTATGAGAGTGTTTACAACTCCAACTTTTTGAGCAAAACCACGTATCTCATCACAAGCATTAAACGCAGCCTCTTTATGCGGAACTGTTACATTCGCTCCGCTAAGACCAAGTGAAAAAAAAGTCTCTTTTAGTTTAGTTCCATCAAGTAGATGAGTTCTTGTATAGCAAGCATCATAGTTTAGATTTTTAAAAACGCAGTTATGCATGAGAGGTGAGCGAGAGTGTGATACAGGGTCACCAAAGATAGAAAATAGTTTTTGCATTATTTGTCTAAGTCTTCAAGGGAGTGAATAAGAGCACCTAGTTTGTTAACAACCTCTTGGTACTCTGACTCTTTTTGAGAATCTGCAACTATTCCTGCTCCGGCTTGTAAAATTACTTTGTCTTTCTTTACCATAGCAGTTCTAATCGTAATAGCACTGTCCATATTTCCATCAAAACCAAAGTATCCTATACTTCCACTGTAAAAGCCGCGTTTAAGACCTTCATACTCTGCTATAAGCTCCATAGCACGAATTTTTGGAGCACCCGTCATAGTTCCGGCTGTAAATGTTGCCATAAACAGGTCAAACATATCTTTACCATCATCAAGCTCAGCTACAACATCTGAAACTATATGCATAACGTGAGAGAAGCGTTCTATATGCATCATATCTTCAACTTTTACAGTTCCAGTTTTTGCAACACGACCAATATCATTACGACCTAAGTCTATAAGCATCAGA
>JAGGWO010000235.1 GCA_021157485.1 Sulfurimonas sp.
AACTCCAATTAGAGTTATTATAGTATAATCTCTTTATGAATTACAAAAAAATTGCACAAGAAACTTTAAATATTGAAGCCGAGACTCTTCTAAACGCAGCTACAAACATGAATGATGTTTTTGATAAGGCAGTAGATATTATCCTTAAGTGTAGTGGTAAACTTGTTATTACAGGTGTTGGAAAATCTGGACTTATTGGTGCCAAGATGGCAGCAACTTTTGCCTCAACTGGTACTCCTAGTTTTTTTCTGCATCCTACAGAAGCACTTCATGGTGATTTAGGGATGATTAGTCCAAATGATGTAGTTATTGCAATTAGCTATAGTGGGGAAAGTGAAGAGTTAAGCTCTATTTTACCCCATATAAAACGTTTTGGGACTCCTCTTATTGGAATGACTAGAGATAGAAATTCTACTCTTGGTCGACATAGTGACGAAGTAATTGACGTAGTAGTTGAGAAAGAAGCTTGTCCACTAGATATTGCTCCTACAAGTTCAACGACCCTGACTCTTGCTCTTGGTGATGCACTCGCAGTTTGTCTGATGAAAGCTAGGGATTTTAAAAAGAGTGACTTTGCCTCTTTTCACCCTGGTGGAGCTTTAGGAAAACAGCTGTTTGTAAAAGTTTCTAACTTGATGCAGAGTAAAAATCTGCCAATCGTAGATAAAAACACAAAAGTAAAAGATGCAATTCTCAAAATTAGCGAGGGGCGTTTAGGGACTGTTTTAGTAACTGATAAAGATGACAAACTTATCGCACTTGTAAGTGATGGTGATATCCGTCGTGCACTTTTAGAAGATGATTTTTCACTTGAAGAGAATGTTTTAAAATATGCAACGATGAACCCTACGACTTGTGAAAATGAGAATATGCTGGCAAGTGAAGCACTTGTTTTAATAGAAGCCAAAAAGATACAACTTTTAGTAATTACAGATAAAAATAAAAAAATAAAGGGTGTGTTACACATACACACGCTTATTGAAAAAGGAATATCATAATATTATGATGATGAGATTAAACAAATATATTGCTCACCACTCAAGCTACTCAAGAAGAGAAGCAGACAAAGCTATTCAAGATGGCTACGTGAGAGTGGATGGCGAAATTCAAGAAAACCCTGCAACACAAGTCGATGAAAAAGAAGTAGTCGTTTATGTGAGTGGGAAACAAGTAACTCCAAGAGATAAATACACTGTTATCGTTTATAATAAACCAAAGGGTGAGCTCGTAACAAAGAGTGATCCTCGTGGAAGAAAAACTATCTATGATGGACTTGGAAGTAAGTACAAACACTTCATTCCTGTTGGACGTTTAGATTATGCAACTGAGGGCGTTCTTCTTCTAACAGATGCTTCAAAAGTTGCTACTGCACTTATGGATTCGGGATTAGAAAGAGTTTATAAAGTAAAAATCAAAGGTGAAATTACACCCGAGATTGAAGCTGCCATGATGAATGGTTTAGAGTTAGCCGATGCAACTGCAGGTGGGCATTCTCACTCTAAAGTTACATCTATGACTTTTGCACCTTTTATAGCATATAAGATTCAAAAAAATGAACATAACTACTCTGTTTTAAAAATAGCAATTTCTGAGGGTAAAAATCGTGAGATTAGAAGATTCTTCGCTCACTTTGGAGCTGAAGTAGCTGACCTTAAACGTCTTAGTTTTGCAGAGATAGAACTTAATAACCTTCCAACTGGAAAGTCAAGATTTCTAACTAGAAGCGAGTACTCAGCTCTTTTTACATTCATGAAAGCTGATGAAAAACTGACTCGTGAAAAAGCTGGCAGTAAGGCTAAAGGCAAAAAGTAAGTTGAGTGACTTTACTTTAGCTTTACGACCTACTGCGTTTGATGATTTAGTTGGGCAAGAACATCTAAGTGAGCAAAACGCACCTCTACGGATTCTATGTGAAAAAGGTGTTTTAGGACATAGTTTTCTTTTTGGTCCAGCCGGATGTGGTAAAACTTCCATAGCCCGTATTATCGCTAAAACTATGGACTTGCCTTTTTATGAATTTAATGCAACTTCACTCAAAGTAGAACAACTTCGTAAAATCTTCGAGCAGTACAAAAATGCACTTCAAAAACCACTTATATTTATAGACGAAGTACATCGTCTAGCAAAAAATCAGCAAGAAGTTCTTCTTCCTGTTATGGAGAACAACAGCGTTTTAATCATAGGTGCATCAACTGAAAACCCTTTCTTTTCACTCACCTCTGCTATTCGCTCACGTTCAATGCTTTTTGAGCTCAAACATATCTCAAACGCAGCGCTTGCAACACTTTTGCAAAAGGCGATAAACGCAGCTGAACTTAGTTGTAATGATGAGACAAAAGAGTATTTAGTTGCAACAAGCGGTGGTGATGCTCGTGCAATGCTAAAACTTTTAGAGTTTGCTTCAAACCTAGATACAAACATTACACTCCAAAACCTAAAATCACTTCGTCCAAACGCACTTCAAGCTGGTAGTAGTGAGGCTGGTGTTCATTATGATTTAGCATCTGCTCTAATCAAGTCCATCAGAGGTTCAGACGCAGATGCTGCCATCTATTACCTTGCTCGTCTAATTGAAGGTGGAGAGAGTGCTGATTTTATAGCGAGAAGACTTGTGATTTTAGCGAGTGAAGATGTAGGAAACGCAAACCCTCAAGCTTTAACACTTACGACATCCACTATGACAAGTGTAAGTAAAATTGGTTATCCCGAAGCGAGAATCATCTTAGCTCAAGCAGTAGTTTATCTCTGTGCTTCTCCAAAATCTAACTCATCTTACTTGGCTATAAACGCAGCAATTGAATCTGTAAAAAGTGGTAATATTTTAGAAATTCCAGACAACATTAAGCAAAAAAACAAGGGCTACCTATACCCTCACGACTTCGGTGGATACGTAAAACAACAATATCTTTCAAAGACAATCAAGTTTGTTGAACTAAAAGAGATTGGATATGAACAAAAAATGAAAGAATGGATACAAAAACTTGATAATTTAAAATAGTTTTAGATATCATAAGTAACTAAAATTTACAACAAGGTTTATTTATGGACATCTCATCATCTGCAAACGAAGTTACAATCACTGGAAATATCAAAAGTGTTAATGACTTTCAATCTATCAAGTCAACAATTGATTCAATTAAAGACTCAACTTCAACAATAACTATTGATATCCAAGACTCTATCTCAATTACATCTTCTGTAATTGGTTATCTTAATAAACTTGTACTCAAAGATTCTATTGATTTAAACATGAAAGTTGGTAATAAGCAATTGATGCTTCTTCTTGAAGACTTAAACCTAACTGGCACATTTAAAGCTAAGAGGAGATAATTATGACAATCAAAAGTAAATTAAATCTTGTAAATGTATTAGTGGTTGTGTTCTCACTTATCATTATACTTCTAACTATATTTAAAGCTTCATCTGAGAGAACAATTATTACCCAAGCTAAAGAACTAAATATACTCTCTATAAAACTTAGTCTCCTAATCCATGAAACGCAAAAAGAGAGAGGTGCAAGTGCAGGTTTTCTTGGATCTAAAGGAACAAAATTTACAGAAATTCTTCCAAAGCAAAGAGTTCTTACAACTGCAAAAAACAGTGAACTTACAGCCTATATTAATACTCTTGATTTAAGTTCATTTCCTCAAACATTACAACAAGAGATTTCCGCATTTAAAGCTGATATGAGTAAAGTTGATACTATTAGAGGCAAGGTTGACTCTTTAAGCATTAGTGTTAAAGATGAAGTAACTTACTATACTAAAATGAATGCGAAAATATTAAGAATCGTATCACTTACTGCAAAACTTGCTGACACGCAAGAACTGGTTAAATCACTCGATGCCTATACTAACTTCTTAAAGTCTAAAGAAAGAGCCGGGATAGAGAGAGCAGTTCTAAGTGGAACATTTGCCGCTGATAAATTTGGTAACGGTATGTTTGCAAAACTTATTACTCTTATTGCTGAGCAAAATGCTTACATGGACTCATTTTTAAGTATGGCTACAGAGGAATCTAAAACATTTTACAAGACTAAAATGAACTCACCGGTTGTTGATGAAGTTAACAGTATGAGAAACACTGCTATTACTAAAGCTGCCGAGGGTGGCTTTGGTATAGATAGTGTCCACTGGTTTAAAACAATCACTAAAAAAATTAACCTTTTAAAAGCTGTTGATGATGAACTTGCAACCCAAAATACACAATTACTCAAAGAAGTTGAGAGTACATCTAAAACAAGTGCGATAATCTCTATCTCTGGTTTTGCTACTTTTGCTATTTTTCTTACAAGTGTACTAATCTTTGTTAGTAGAGGGATTAACAAAAATGTAAGTAAAACTCTAGAAAACATCAAACATGTATCTAGCAAACTTGATTTAACTCATCAGGTTAGAGTTGAAGGTCGTGATGAAATTGCACACATTGCTGGAGCTTTACAAGATATGGTAGATGCATTTAGAAATACGGTGGACAATGCGCAGGCAGTATCTTCAGCAACTTCTCAAGAGAGTCAAGTCCTGAATGGCGTTGTAATAGAACTCGCAACTAATGGTGAAATAGCAGATGCAAGGATTAAAGATATCAATATCCTTGTTTCTGAAGTTGGAGAGAGACTTGATGATGTTGAGAATGCTTCAATTACTGTTTCAGAAGATTTAGATAATACATTTAATGTTTTAGATGGTTTTGTAACTAAACTTAGTTCTGTTGTTGCAGATATTGAAGATGGTAGCCAGCGTCAAGAAGAGTTAGTTGTAAAAGTCTCTTCACTTACAGAACAGGCTAAAAACATTAAAGATGTTCTCTCTATCATCTCAGATATTGCCGACCAAACAAACTTACTCGCACTTAATGCAGCTATTGAAGCAGCTCGTGCCGGTGAGCATGGACGTGGTTTTGCTGTTGTTGCTGATGAGGTTAGAAAACTAGCAGAGAGAACTCAAAAATCTCTTAGTGAGATTAGCGCAAACGTCAATCTTATCACTCAAAATGTTGTTGAAATATCTGAAGAGACAGACCAAACTTCACTAAGTATGCACAGTATATCTGATTCAGCGCAAGAGCTTATAGTCTCTTCTGAGGAGACGAAAGAGAACCTTTTAGGTACTACTGAGCAATCAAAAGATGTAATGAATCAGAGTATTTACATCGCGACAAAAACGAAGGAGCTTATCTCTCATATGGATGAGGTTATTGTAATTTCAGAGAAAAATGTTTCACACAGAGAGAATGTAGAAAATGTTTCAAATTCATTAACAGATGATGCTCAGAAATTAAAAGCTGAACTTTCAAAATTTACAATATAAATAGATAGATACGAATATGCCAGAGAAAGCCAAAAAATTCAAAGAGCTTCAAGAGAAGCATGAATATAACTCATATCAAGAAGATTTAGCTTTTGCAAAAGAGTTAAATATTCTTAGAAATGACTTTTATTATCAGATGATTGACTCCAAACACATCTCTTTAGTTGATTTTTTATATCAGCCTTTAGATTTGATTAGTGGTGATGCTTATACAGCGCGTCGTATTGACAATCATAGAACTTTTTATCTTATTGTTGATGGAATGGGTAAAGGCTTATCTGCCTCTTTGACTGCAATGATTATGACTACATTTATCAATCACATTATTGATAAGATGATTGAGCATGATAGTTTCTCTCTGGATATACTTATAAAAGAATCTATGGCTTATATGAAGCCTATTCTTCTAGATGAAGAAGCTGTTGCAGTTGATTATATACTTTTTGATTCTGCTTATGACACACTCTCATATGCTAAATTTGCTATGCCAGCATCTCTCATGCAAGATAAAGAGCATAATGTTATAAAAATTAAATCAAATAATTCTCCTATGTCTAAGTATCAGAGAGATTATAAAATAGATGAATACAATATAAAAGATATAGAAAAATTTCTATTTTTTAGTGACGGTATAGTAGAAAATATGACATCTGATGGTGTCACTCCTTATGAAAATTACATAGAGGATGACTTCAAACGCAGCTTTACAAGAGAAGATTTAAAAACAAAGTTTTTCAGTAAAATTGATGAAGCAGAAGATGATATTACACTGATTTTTATAAATCGTATACCTTTTGAAATAGCCACGAGCTGTGAAAAAAACTTTAATTCTACTTTAGATAATGTTGAACGTGCAAATGAGTGGTATGAAGAACTATGGAATGAATATAGCGATAATACACATATAGCATATCAAGCCGGTGTGGTATTTACTGAACTCTATATGAATGCTTATGAGCATGGAAATTTAGGGATAGATTCTAAAACAAAACATATGCTTATTGACAA
The DNA here is from genome assembly GCA_021157485.1 of Sulfurimonas sp. Lineage (GTDB taxonomy): Bacteria > Campylobacterota > Campylobacteria > Campylobacterales > Sulfurimonadaceae > Sulfurimonas. The sequence continues at coordinate 6,318 of JAGGWO010000235.1, forward strand.
TGATACATACTTTGAAACTTTAAAAGCTACAGAGATAAAATGTACTAAAAAAATAAACGTAAAAGTAAGTGTATTAAAATGTAAACATACTACCTACATTATCACTCAAATCACAGATGAGGGTGAAGGTTTTGACACACAAATACTCAGTGAAATTTTTAGAAACGCTAAAACATTTAATGGTCGTGGCGTTTTTGTCTCACGCAGTAACTCTTTAGGAATCTACTATAACTCCAAGGGCACAAGCGTTCTCTATTTACATAAAATTTAATCATTTAAGAGCCTTTTAGCTATAATTTCAAAAAAATTTAAGGACTTATAATGCCTAAAATATCTGTTACTGACAAGCAAGCACTTGACTATCATGAATTTCCAAAACCTGGAAAAATCTCAGTAGAAACTACAAAACCAGTTGCAAGTTTAAAGGATTTATCATTAGCATACACTCCCGGTGTTGCAGTTCCATGTCTTGCAATAGAGAAAAATCCTGAGGATGCCTACAAATATACAGCAAAAAGTAATCTTGTAGCGGTTATCTCAAATGGAACAGCTGTTCTTGGACTTGGCAACATTGGAGCTCTCGCTTCAAAACCAGTTATGGAAGGTAAAAGTGTTCTCTTTAAAAGTTTCTCGGGACTTGATAGTTTTGATATAGAGGTTGATACCCAGAGCGTTGATAGATTTTGCTCTGTTGTCTCAGCAATTGCACCTACCTTTGGCGGAATAAACTTAGAAGATATTAAATCTCCTGAATGTTTTGAGATTGAACGTCGCTTAGTCGAAGAGTTAGATATTCCCGTAATGCATGATGATCAACACGGTACCGCTGTTATATCTGCTGCTGGAATTATAAACGCTTGTAAAGTTACTGGAAAATATACACAGCATCTAAAAATAGTAGTAGTTGGTGCCGGTGCTGCTGCAATATCTTGCGCAAGACTTTACCGTGAACTCGGTGCTGATGAGATATATATGCTTGATTCAAATGGTCTCATATATGATGGTAGAAGTGATTTAAATGAGTATAAGCGTGAATTTGCTGCAAAACACTACATAACTCGTGCAGAAGTATTTGAAAACGCAGATGTAATTGTTGGTCTTTCAAAGCCAGGCTCATTCACAGTTGAAGATATTAAATTAATGGATAAAGATCCTGTAATTTTTGCACTAGCAAACCCTACACCTGAAATATTTCCAGATGAAGTTAAAGCTGTAAGACCAGATGCTATAGTTGCAACTGGTAGAACTGACTTTGATAATCAAGTAAATAATGTTCTTGGATTTCCATTTATATTTCGTGGTGCGATGGATGTTAGAGCAAAAAAGATAAACACAGAGATGAAGTTAGCAGCTTCTAAAGCCTTGGCTCTTTTAGCGATGCAAGATGTTCCAGAGTATATCAATGAGCTTTATGGAAAAAAACTTAAATTTGGTAAAGATTATCTAATTCCAAAACCATTTGATAAAAGACTTATAGTTGAAATATCTAGTGCTGTTGCTCAGGCTGCAATCGAGAGTGGTTCATCACAGATGAAAGATTTTAATCTAGAAAATTATAAAAAAGAGTTAGCAACGATACTCAAAGAGTCTTAGATAGAGCGTAAAACTTTTTGAGTCCAAGCTTAGCCTTGGCATCTAGATTATAAGAGATGTATTTTAGATATTCCAAAATATCTTCTTCTTTAACAGATGTTTTTAGAGAGGCTTGCTTTAAAATATAACGTGGGATTCTTACTCTGCGTTTTAAAAACTGTTTCTCTATCTCTTTATATACTTTTTTATCTTTGTGGTAACACAAAAGTGCAAAAACAAAAGAAGAACCATATTGTCTGTTCCACTCACCTGCCAAGTCAACGTGAGGCTTATTTGAGAGATAATATCTGAGCGCTTTATCCCCTATGATAACCTCACCCTTAACATCTAAAACACGAGCTAAAACATTCGATGATGCTGACTCAACATCATTTTTAGAATTTTTTGATGGAATTACTAGAACAGACTTAACATCTTTTTTTGCAACGATTCCTAACTCTACGTGAGGATACTTTTGCGCGCTAATACTAGAGATAAACGCAGCATCAACTCTACGAGATAAAAACTTTTTATTTACCTCAGCAGGTACACCGCGTTTATAGTGCATACTCGCACTCTGTTGGCTACTTTTTGTAAAGCGTTTCATAAAAACATGAAAAGGTAGTAAGTTAAGATATTCTATTTTTCCAAAAACCACACATACTCCATAACTATTTTATGAAATTATACAGCACTTAACTTATCTTAGATATAATTCACACAATAATTAAGAAGGCATATAGATGGTAAGAGTAGAGTTTTTAGGACCAATACAAAAAGATTCTTTAGAGTTAGAGATACAAAATCTCAACGAATTAGCAACAATTTTACAAGAAGATAAAGAGATGACAGAGTGGCTAACAAACTGTGCTGTAGCAGTGAATGACACACTTGTTTCTTCACTAGAGGCTCCACTAAAAGATGGAGATAAAATCTCACTACTTCCACCAGTTTGTGGAGGTTAAGTCTTGTTAAGTTTATATGATGGTGCTTTAGATGTACCTACGATTTTAAAAGATTGGTACGCGGAGGAAGCTACAAGTAACTACGGTGCGTACATCCCTTTTGTTGGAACTGTTAGAAGTGAAGATGGCATAGACGGACTTAGTTTTGATATCTACGAACCTATCCTAGAGTCTTGGTTTAAAGCGTGGCAAGAAAAAGCAAAAGCTAAAGGTGCAATCATAAAAATGGCACACTCACGTGGGGATGTTATGCTTCATGAGTCATCTTATATTGCATCTGTTTTTTCACCTAAACGCAGAGTAGCTTTAGAGTTTATAGATGAGTTTGTAGAGGACTTTAAAGCAAGTGCTCCTATCTGGAAATATGACCTTATAAATGGCGAGAGAGTTTATGCACTTGACCGTTCAACTGCTATCAAAGGTAGCGGTATCTTAGCTGGAGAAAATAACTAATGAATTTTTTATCTTACGAAACAAGCAAAAATATGCTGGACCTACTTCAGGTAAACGCTTCAAGATATGAGAGAGTTGCTTTAAACGCTTCTATCGGTAGAGTTCTATTTGAAGATATGGTAGCTGAATTTAACGACCCACAATTTCCAACTGCTTCTATGGATGGGTATGCTGTAAAACATGAAGATTTACAAAGTGGGACTATCGCTGTTCTTGGAGATAACCCTGCAGGACATGATGAGAAAAGAGTTTTAAACGCAGGTGAGTCTATAAAAACATTTACTGGTTCTATGATGCCGGAGGGTGCAGATACTCTCATCCAGATAGAAAATGTAACTTATGAAGATGGCAAGATTACAATAAACGAAGAGGTTCCAAAAGGTTTCTCTGTTCGTCCAATCGGCGAAGGTTATAAGTCTGGTGATATTCTCATCACTAAAGGAACGAAAATAGGTTTCGCGGAGATTGGTGTAATGGCTGGACTAAATCAAGTAATGGTTAAAGTGGCTGTTCGTCCTCGTGTTGCTGTTATTGCAACTGGTAGTGAAATACTTGACCTTGGTGAGAACAGTGACAATCCTGCACAGATTAGAAGTTCAAATAACTACACTTTAGCTGCACTTTTTGAGCAAGCTGGAGCAGAAGTTATTCAACTTGGAACTGCTCCTGATGACAGAGACTCTATCATGAAAACTTTTGAGAATGCTCTTGCTTCTGCTGACATTCTTGTAAGTACGGGTGGAGTGAGTGTTGGAGACTATGACTTTGTAAAAGATATCATTCCGCGTTTAGGTGCTGAAGTTGTCTACAAAGGTGTTGGAATAAAACCAGGTCGTCACATAATGGTAGCTCAAAAAGATAATAAGTTCTTGTTAGCTCTTCCAGGTTTTGCATACTCTTCAACTGTAACAGGAATTCTTTACGCTCTTCCTCTTATCTCTAAAATGTTAGGTAAAACGCAGCCATATAAAACTGTTGCGGCTAAACTCCAAGAGGACTTTAAAAAGAGAAGTAAATTTACTGAGTTTACTGCTTGTAATGTTGTCGTAGAAGATGGAGAGTATCAGATAAACTTTAAAGATAAAAAAGTTGGAAGTTCTGCAATTTTAACAAATATGTTAAATCAAAGTGCCCTAATGATAGCCGGTGAAGATGATAAATTTCTCGAAGCTGATACTTATGTAAATATTATACTTTTAGAAAATTTTTAAACTAGACTTTTAAATTATTAAATACAATTAATCAAACAGTGTAGCTGCAAGTGCTTTTAGCTTGTAACTACGTCTATGAATCTCACAATATCCATGCTCTTTAATCATTTCAACATGTAGCTTTGTTCCATACCCTTTATGTTTTTCAAACT
>JAGGWO010000201.1 GCA_021157485.1 Sulfurimonas sp.
AAGAAAACAAATAGATAAAAGTAATATTATTTTATTCATACTATACTCTCAAAATAGGTAGTTGGCTTCAAAACGTGAGTCTAAATAATCTGAAATAATAGAAGCATCACCTATAAAATCTCTGTATCCAAGTCTAAGTCTTAATTGAAGTTCAGGAGCGTCTTCAAAATTTTTCACAAATCCAGTATAATAAAACATACTATCCTCAAGTATCTTTTTATCCTCATCGGTATCTATATATAAAGCCGAAGCTTGAATAAACATATTTTTATAGATTCCAGTTTTATTTGCGTTTCTTACTACTTCGATTCTATAACTTTGCGTATTCGCTCTCCAGTTATACATGCCCATCGAACGAGTATATCCTGCTGTTGGAAAACCTCTCCATGGAGTAACTAAGTCAGCTTCATCAAGAATATTCGTATAACCTAGATTTATTTTGTAGTTATCTATTTTTGTCACTACTCTAGCTGCTATCATTTTAGAATCTAAACTATCTTTGTCTTTATAACCCACTGCAGCATCGCCTTTTAAGGAAGCTCCACCAATACTACCGGCACCATTATCAAATTGTTGAATATATCTTACACCAGGAGCGATACTAAAACCATCAAATTTCAGTGTGTAGTTTAACTCTCCCATAGCTTGAGATATAAGTTCTGGTACAACATACGAAGAGAAGTTTATTTTTAAATTATTGATTGATTTGTTTACTAGGTCAAGTATAATTAAAGGGGCATCAGTTGGTTTACCTGCGGATACTAAAGCAGTATAAGTAAGTCCTTTATGCATTCCAGCATCATCATTTTCACTCCATTCTGGTTTATTACTTGAAGTTGAATTTGCATCTCCAACCATTAAAACCGAGTGTGCTTCAAGATGGTCACGAAGTTTTTGTTGGTAAAGATAAGCAAATTTAGCAGTAGTGTCTGAAATATCTTTACTCCCAACAACTAAACCATCAAATGTATTTGGTATCATTTTTGTATCATTTGATTTGGTATAAAAAGTCTCAACCAGTTGGCGACCAAGTATAAAATCTGTTTTTGATACTCTATAGTCTAAACTCGCCTGTCCAATAACACCCATAGATTTATTTCCAGTATTAACATACTCATATCTACTGAGAGTATCTTTCCCTGCTTTAATTCTATTTATAGGGTCGTTATTATCATCAAAAAATGCACGTGAGCCATAAAGACCTAGCGTAAAATCAAATCCTGACAACTCAGCACTTTTATAAACAACAGATGCACCAACAGACCCAATAACGTGTGTATCATGAGAAGAGTTCTCTGCATCATACGCAAAGTAAAAATTATTGTTTCTAAGTCGTCCGTAAAACTCACCCTCTTGAAACATTGCAGATAAGCTATCCACTTGTTTGTGAGTTTTGCTATAAACCAACTGACCATTTGCTTTTATAGCCTGTTTTACTTCTGTGTTTGTATCATCTGCGTTTAGCATCACCGCGCTAAATATTCCAAAAATTATTCCAACTGTGACTAACTTAGCTTTCACACAAAACCCTCTTTATTAATTGTCAAAATTATAGCATTATATAATTTGAAACTGCTAAAAAGGCCTTAGATACTAAACTTCTTGGTTTAATATTGAGTATCCTGCTTCTTGCATTGCTTTATCTACCATCTCTATTGCTGCTTGCATTGTTTGTTGAGAAATATCTGGAAGTTCACCACCCCACATCTCTTGGGCCTGCTCGAAGCCTAAAAGCATACCTTCTCGCCCTGCTCTCATTCTATCTTCATCTCCACCGGCACCATTGATAACAAAATTAGCTATTCTCTCAGAGGTCTGAGTTACTCCAAAAAATCCATCATCACTTACAAGTTCTGCGGCTTCTTCTTGTGAAAGTTCAGCTATAGGTCCACCCTCATAACCGATTCCACTCAAAAAGCTTTGAAAATCTTCATAATTTTTTGCAAACTTATCTTGAGGGCTTAAAACAGTTGCTTGAATAGAAGTAGAGTTAAGCATCATTGCATTTGCATTTTCTCTAATCTGAGTTCTTAACTCCATAGCTTCATCTTTAGAAATCTTTTCAGTAAAGTTTGTCTTTATCTCTTTAGAGTGTGCCTGTTCAACACGCATCTTCGCATTTTCACTTGCATTTACATTTGGCATATGTGCTCTTGCATTTTCATTAGCATTTATATTCATGACTAATCCTTTTAATAGTTTAGTATTTAGTGTAAATAACATCGACATATTGACGTTTTTATTTAAATATAGCAAGTATATTTGATTTATATATTTTTTAGGGTATACTTCTCCCGATGAAAAGATGAGGCTCGAGTTCATCTTTAGTGTGTAATTTTGTAATTTTGCTCAATTGTTACCTAAAGACTCTCCAATTTTTGACTCCACTTCTTATGAAGTGAATTTTATACTAAAAGGTATTACAATGGCAGAATTACAAGACGGCAAGATTAAATGGTTTAACGATGAGAAAGGTTATGGTTTCATAGAGCAAGATAACGGTGGAAAAGATGTATTCGTACATTTCCGTCAAGTTAACAACCCCGATGGTGGACGTGTTTCACTTGCTGATGGTCAACGTGTAACTTTCGAGGTTGGTGAAGGTCAAAAAGGCCCTCAAGCTGAGAACGTAACTCCACTTTAGGTTTTACACACATTTACAGGCTTCTTGCCTGTAATTTTCTACTCTACTTTTCTAAAACTCTCAAACACTCATTTGCAATTTCTAACTCTTCATTAGTTTTAATAACTAAAAATTTAATTCCACTAAACATTTGCGATTCTAAAACTTTCTCTCTAACATAAGAAGAATTTTCACCTATTCCACCACTAAACACGATAGCATCAACCCGACCAAGCAGTGCCATATAAGCACCTACATATTTCTGTATTCGTCGTATCATCATCTCAAGTGCAAGTTTTGCTTTTTCATCTTTAGAGTTTAAAATATCCCTTACATCATTTTCACCACAAATACCAAGAAGTCCGGACTCTTTATTTAAACTCTTATCTACCTCATCGACACTCAGACCTAACTCTCTTTGCATATATAAAACTATTGCAGGGTCTATATCTCCACTTCTGCTTCCCATAACAAGACCCTCTAGTGGAGTAAATCCCATAGAAGTGTCAATACTTTTTCCACTCTTTATGGCACAAGCACTCGCACCATTTCCAAGATGCAATGTTATAAGATTTAACTCACTTACATCCCTATTTAAAATTTTTGCTGCTTCCTTTGAGATAAAGGCGTGAGAAGTTCCATGAAAACCGTATCTTCTTATTTTATATTTTTCATACATTTCGTAATCAAGTGCATACATAAACGCAACTTTAGGCATTGTGGAGTGAAACGCAGTATCAAACGCAGCTATTTGAGGAGTACTTGGAGCTTTTTGCTTTGCGACTAAAATACCCTCTAAATTAGCTGGATTATGTAGCGGTGCTAAACTTGAAAGTTTATCTATAATTTTTATGACTCTTTCATCTATTAAAACAGATTCCCTAAATTCTTCGCCACCATGCACAACTCTATGCCCAATTGCATCTAAAGATAAAAAGTCTATATCTATACTCTCTAAAGCTTCATGGTGATTACTAAACGCAGCACCCTCTTCCCCAATATGTTCTATATTTATAGATTTTAGTACCTTCTGCGTTTGCATATCAAAAAGCTTAAACTTTAAAGAGGAACTCCCTGCGTTTATAACAGCTATTTTCATAAATCCTGCCCTGCTTGAATTGCTGTAATAGCAATAGTATTTACAATATCAGCCACCAAACATCCACGACTTAAGTCATTTACCGGTTTGTTTAAACCTTGAAGTATCGGTCCTATAGCTACTGCGTCGCTTGAACGCTGAACTGCTTTGTAAGTATTGTTTCCTGTATTTAAATCCGGGAAGATAAATACACTTGCTTCCCCTGCCACTTTAGAGTTTGGCAGTTTTTTAGATGCTACACTTTTGTTTACAGCTGCATCATACTGAATAGGTCCCTCTACAAGAAGTTCAGGAGCTCTCTCTTTTACAATTTTTGTAGCCTCCCTTACTTTATCTACATCAACTCCAGCACCACTATCTCCAGTTGAGTATGAAAGCATCGCTACTTTTGGCTCAATTCCAAAAGACTCAGCTGTAGCAGCTGATGAGAGCGCAATTTGAGCTAGACTATTCGCATCAGGGTCTTGATTTACTGCACAATCTCCATATACTAAAACCTTCGTTTTTAAACACATAAAAAAGATGCTTGAAACAAGAGAAGTATCACGTGTTGTTTTAATAATTTGAAGTGCAGGACGTATTGTCTCACCAGTCGAGCCGATTGCCCCACTAACCATTCCATCAGCATAACCAAGCTGAACCATCATAGTTGCAAAATAATTCCCATGCGTCATAGCATCCTCAGCCGCTTGCAGTGTTAAACCTTTAGCCTTTCTCATCTCATAAAAAGTCTCTGCAAACTTTTTACTCAAATCAGATGTGTAGTGATTAATAATATCTGCTTTGCTCAAATCAAGACCTAGTCGTAAATAGTTCTCAGTAATTTCAGCTCTATTACCAAGCAGAGTTATATCAGCAACCTCTCTACGAAGAATAATCTCTGCCGCTCTTAAAATTCTCTCATCACTGCTCTCTGGCAGTACAATTCTTTTCCTGTTCGTTCTTGCAATTTCAAATAATTTATATTCAAACATCATTGGAGTTATAACAGTACTTACGGCAGTATCAATTTTATTTTCTATTGCCTTAATATCTACACTAGAGTTAAAAAGACCAAGAGCCAGTGCTATTTTTCTCTCACTTGTCACCCTTAGTCTTGCTTGCGTTTTAGCAAGTTTTCTAGCCGTAGTATATGTATCCCCTTCTACGGAGAGGATAGGGACACTAAAGTCACTTAATCCATCAACTAGTTTTTTAATATTAGGATGAGTTTTCATAGCAAAAGGAAAGACAATACCACTAATATTTGGATAACTGTTCGAGTAAAGCGCTCCTAGAAGACCTAAAATAATATCTGACCGATCAGCAGTAACAACAATCAGATCATCCTCTTCTATATGATCTAAAAAGTTATTGAGTGTTAATCCGGCAACTTTAATATCCCTAATAATCCTTGTAGTGTCTTGAGGCTGTAAAAAGATAGGCAAAGCATCGAGAGAGTCTATTACATCAGCTATACTTAACATCCCTAACTCTGGAACCTCTTTTAAGAAGTATATTTTAAAAGGATGATTATCAACTCTTTTTTTAAGCATAGTATATTGCTGTTCATCGAGCCTATTTACAAAAGTGGCAAAATGGGTACACCCTTGCTGTGTAGCGTTTTCATTTTCTATTAATATATCATCATGAATATCAACAATTGTTTTATCTTTGGCATTCACTATGTTTATTATAGGTGAACCGAAGTTTTGAGCTATTTTTATATTTAAATCAAAATTTATTGTATTTGTTAAAAAAGAGTGGCGAATACCTTCAACAAGTACAAAATCATACTCATCTTCAAGCTTCTTAAACTTTGTTATAAGCTCGTTCATTAGAATATTAGTTTTATTGTTTGCTATCATATTTTCAACATGCTCTATGTCAAAACCGTAGCAATCTTTATAGTCCATTTCAAGAGAATATCTTTGGAGGATAAAATTAATATCTCCATCTTCAATAGTTCTAGAGTAGATAACAGGTCTAAAAAAAGCCACACGATGTATATTTCTTTTTAAAATTTCCATCATTCCCATAGTTATAAATAGTGTTCCGGCATTTTTTTCTTGTGCAGATATATATAGTGATTTAATTTTCATTCTTTAATTATAGCGAATAAAAGATAGCCCTAAAAGATGTTACAATATTCTCAAGTAAACTTAATGAATCAAAAGGAACTCTCATGATAGAACATAAACTTTTTTATCCAGATAAAGAACTTTGGGCTGACGCTGCTATTAATAGTATGGATGAGTACAATAGATTGCAAAATTTTGCCAAAAATGATTATGAGGGTTTTTGGGATAGTTTTGCCAAAGAAAAAATAACTTGGAAAAAACCTTATACTAAAGTTTTAGATGAGTCTAATATGCCTTTTGTTCGTTGGTTTGATGGTGGAGAACTCAATGTCTCAGAGCAGTGTATAGACCGCCACTTAAAAGATAAGGCTCATAAAACAGCCATTTTATTTGAAGGTGAATTAGGTGATATTCAAGAGATAACATACAAACAACTCTCTATAAACGTTAACAAAACAGCTAACCTTTTAAAGCGTAGATACTCACTTCAAAAGGGAGATAGAGTTGTTATTTATATGCCTATGATTCCAGAGGCCGCTTACATGATGTTAGCATGTGCTCGCATTGGAGTCATTCACTCTGTTGTATTTGGAGGTTTCTCATCCCAAGCAATTCGTGACCGTATTATAGATGCTGGTGCTAAATTAGTTATCACTGCTGATGGAGCCCATCGACGTGGGAAACCATATCTCCTTAAACCAGCTGTTGATGATGCACTTGCCAAAGGCGGATGTGACACAATTGAAAAAGTTTTAGTTGTAAGAAGAAACAATGAAGATATAAATCTTGTAGATGGGCGTGATGAGATATATAATGATTTAGTTGAAGCAGAGTCTGCAATTTGTGAAGCTGAGAGTATGGCAAGTGAAGACCCCCTATTTTTACTTTACACTTCAGGAAGCACCGGCAAACCTAAAGGTGTGCAGCATAATCAAGCAGGCTATATACTTTGGGCTCAGATGACTATGGAGTGGGTATTTGATATCAAAGATAGTGATGTTTATTGGTGTACTGCTGATGTTGGCTGGATTACAGGGCATACTTATATAGTTTATGGACCCCTTGCCGCTGGAGCAACTACTGTAATGTATGAAGGTGTTCCAACTTATCCTGATGCAGGTCGTTGGTTCAAAATGATAGAAGAGTTTAAAATTACTCAATTTTATACTGCACCTACTGCTATTAGAATGCTTCACAAAGTTGGTAATGATGAGCCGGATAAATATGATTTGAGTTCTTTACGGGTTCTTGGAACTGTTGGTGAGCCTATTAATCCTGAAGCATGGGATTGGTACCATAATAAAGTCGGTGGAGGAACTCGTCCTATTGTAGATACATGGTGGCAAACAGAGACAGGGGGACAGATAATATCTGCACTTCCCGGGGCTACTCCCATTAAAGCAGGATGCGCAACCCTACCTCTTCCGGGAATTATGGCAGAGGTTCTTGATGAAGATGGAACACCAACAGCAGTTGGAGAGAAGGGAGTTCTGTGTATCACTCGTCCTTGGCCAGCAATGATTCGTGGTGTCTGGGGTGACCCCCAAAGGTTTAAGAAGTCATACTTTGGTGACTATACAAAAAATGGTAAACCAGTTTACTTCTCAGGTGATGGTGCTATGATTGATGAAAAAGGCTATATCACTATTACAGGTCGTACCGATGATGTTATGAATGTATCTGGTCACCGTATAGGAAGTGCTGAAGTGGAAGCAACTATAGGCGATTTTTATTTGGTTGCAGAATCAGCAGTTATAAGTGAGCCTCATCCAATAAAAGGAGAGTCACTATGTGCTTTTGTTATCTTAAACTCAAGCAGACATACAGAGTATAA
>JAGGWO010000209.1 GCA_021157485.1 Sulfurimonas sp.
ATATACATATCTTAACTCTTTTTTGTTTTGAGACCTCTTTACTATGTAAATATTTGCTGTGTGGTCATACTCTGTAGAGTCCATTAAAGATTTAGAAAAGTAAACATCAAAGAGTTTTGTATACTCTCTTAAAATAGTGTTGTCTAGATAGATACCTTTAAAGTCAGGATTGAAGAACTTAGCAAATCTTGAGGGTAATTCAGTGTCTCTTGGAACAGAGATATCTAAAAACTCAACACCAACTTCTTTTTTCATCTCAGGGTCTAAGGCTTCATAAAATTTATTTAGGGATTGTAATCTTGGTGTGCATATATCACTACACCCTGAGTAACCAAAAAACAGTAGCTTAACATCTTTGTCATCATTAAGTATAAGGGGTAAATTTACTTCTTTTTTTAGGATAACTCTTGAGATGCCTTTTGTAGAAAAAGTGGGAATTATCATAATTAGTATAGAAACTACAATCACTAGAATAATCATTGAAGTGGATTGAAGTTTTGCTTTCATTACTTATTGTAAGTGTGCTTTATTTGTATTATTGCATCTATATTTTTAAGAAAAATGTCAACTAGTTTTGGCTCAAAAGATTTACCACTTTGGGCTTTTAAAAACTCTAATACTCTCTCCATCTCCCAAGCTTTTTTATAAACCCTTTCATGGCTAAGCGCATCAAATACATCAGCTATTGCAGTGATTCGTCCAAACATATGTATATCTAGACCTTTTAAACCTTTTGGATAACCAGAACCATCCCATTTCTCATGATGTTCATGTGCAATAAGAGCCGCAGTTTGTAAAAGAGGGTGCTTAGATTTATGAAAGATTTCCCAGCCATAAACAGTATGATCTTTCATGATTTTAAACTCATCATCTGTTAATTTTTCCGGTTTTAAGAGGATATTGTCAGGGATGATTACCTTTCCAATGTCATGCATTGGTGAAGCCATTTTTAAAAGCTGTGTATCAGTGTCACTACATCCATACTCACGAGCAAGCAGTTCAGAGTACAGAGCGACTCTATTTACATGGTCACCTGTCTCTTTTGAACGCCACTCACCAAGTTCACCAAGAGTAGAGAGAACTTCTTTTTGTGTAGCGACAATATCTTCTCTAAGTTCAACCTCTTTTGTAATATCTGTACGCATACTGATATATTCAATAATCTCATTGTCAGAGTCAAGAATTGGAATAATAGTGGCTTCAACAAAATATGCACTACCATCTTTAGCTCTATTTTTCACTAAACCATTCCAGATCTGTTTGCTCTGTATCGTATTCCACATATTTTTAAAAATGTTTTTACTGACATCTGGACTTCTGACTATGTTGTGGTTTTTACCCATGAGTTCTTTTCTGGAGTACTTTGCAACCTCACAAAATTTATCATTTACATAGGTAATAATACCTTTAGTATCTGTTTTGGAAACAAGTGAACCTACATCTACAGCTACTTTGTACTGCTTTAGTAGAAGCTTTGTGTCATTCACTTCTTTATGGAGTTCTTCTTTTGCTAAGAAAAGATCAACATGAGTTTTAACTCTATGAAGTAGCTCTGATTCATCAAAGGGCTTAGTTACATAATCTGCCCCACCAAATTCAAAACCTTTTCTAATGCTCTCTTTGTTCGCATTTGCAGATAAAAAAATAATAGGTATTTTAGTCGTCTTTTCATTTTTTTTGATAATAGTAGCGGTTTCATATCCATCAAGACCGGGCATATTGATGTCTAATAAAATAAGAGAGTAGTTTTTGTTTTGAAGCTGTTCTACCCCTTTTTCTCCACTTGTTGCAAAGAAAATATTATAAGAAGCAGCAGATTTTAAAACACTGGCCGCGAGTTGAATGTTCTTAGGATTGTCATCAATGATTAAAATATTTGGTAGTAAGTTTGACAACCTTTTACTCCTAAACGCAACTATAGTCTTCTTGTATGGAATTATTATAGCATAAAATTATTTCATCAATATGATACTATTATGAAATTGTTTAGCCTAAGGGAGTATGAGATGAAGTTACTTTGTGGAATAGATGAAGCTGGTCGTGGACCTCTTGCAGGGGACTTGGTAATAGCTGGATGTATATTACACACAAAGATAGATGGACTCAATGATTCTAAAAAACTAACAGAGAAAAAACGTGAGGCTCTGTTTGAGTTAATCATTCAAGACTCAGAGTTTCATATAGTAAAATTTAGCCCAAAATCTATAGATGACGACGGTATATCACTATGCCTTAAACGCGGACTTCAAGAGATTATGAAAAATTTAAAATGTGAAGATTATCTATTTGATGGAAATACTACTTTTGGTGTTGATGGTTTAGAAACTATGGTAAAAGCTGATGGGAAAATTGCTGAGGTAAGTGCTGCTTCAATCTTAGCAAAAGTTACGCATGACAGAGATATACTCAAAGAGTCAATAAAATATCCAGAGTATCAGTTTGAAAAACACAAAGGATATGGAACTGCTCTACATGTTGAGATGATTAAAAAGCATGGATATTGTGATATCCATAGAAGAAGCTACAAGTTGAAGGCACTTCAAGCTACGTTATTCTAGAAATTTTCTAAAAGAATAACGTTTACGTAAGTTCCAGCTTTGAGGAACTTATCATCTTCACCAGCTATCATTAGAGCACTAGCATCAAGCATATTTGTTAAAATTGCAGAGCTTCCAACTTTTTTCCCTTTGAAGTTTATGAAGTATTCTCCATCTTCTATAGCAACATTACAAGCAGTAAATTCAGTAAATTTACTTCTCTTTTTAAAGTCCTCTTGGAGCGAAGCTGCAACAGTTTTATAAGGCTGCGTTTTACCTAACATTTTAGAGATAAGAGGAAGAGCGTAAAGAATTCCTGTTACAGTTGAAGAGTATGCAAAACCTGGAAGAGCTAACAAAAACTTACTGTCTTTTTGAGCTACCATTATGTGTCGACCTGGTTTTATACCAACACCTTTGTAGACAACTTCAGCACCTAAACGCGGAATGATATCTTTTACAAAGTCATAATCACCAACACTTACTCCACCTGTACTTACTAAAATATCAGCAGAAGCAAGTGCATTTTCAAAAGTTTTCATGATAGAGTCTCTGTCATCAGGAGCAGTACCAAGTTG
>JAGGWO010000157.1 GCA_021157485.1 Sulfurimonas sp.
GAACCTGTGATATTTCCACTGCTTCTTGCACCCAAAAACTGGTCTGCTTCATTTAAAAGTAAGATAGGCTCTGTTTTTGTTTTTTCACTCAGTTCATAAAAAGTGTCAAAAATCTTACGAACATTTTTCTCACTCTCTCCAACATACATAGAGAGTATTTTCGAACAATCAAACGCAAGAACCTGACGCTTAAGAGATTTTGCAAGTGAATAAGCTGTCATAGTCTTACCTGTTCCAGCTGCACCGTAAAAGATAATCCTAGCGTCGATTCCACTCTTCTTATCTTTAATACCCCACTTAACAAGACGGTTAACAACCTCTTTATCAACTTGTTTCATAAGATTTTCAAGTGTCTCTTGCGTTTTTACATTTAGCACAACATCTTCTAAAGAAGTTTCACTATCTATAAGTTCAAATATATCTTGTTCTTCTATAAGTGCGTTTAGCTTAAGACGTGTAACTTTTTTTCTTTTTTGTGGATGAATAATGCTTTGAAGAACATCATCTACTATATAAAAAGAACGTGAGATTCCACCAAAAGGATTTAGCATCTCTTCATAGTCAATAATCCCTGCACTTAAAAGGTTTGAACCATCTTCTAAAAGTGAACGGTTTTTAATACGTTCGTACTCATCTACTGATATTAAATCTATTAGAGAGTTCATCTCACGTAAAGATGTATCTGAAGCACTATACTCTTCACGAAGAAGCGCTATGAAAATAACCTGCTCATAGCTAGTCATCTTCTTTTGTTTAAAAAACTTATCCAAAACTAGATTTTCAGAAGTTTGACTAACACGCTCTTGGATACGTTTTTCAAGAAGTTTTAGTTTAGTTTGAACTCTATCTATTCCTAAAGAGTGTTCATGAACATTTTGACGTATAACACTCATTTTTTGATAGAGTTCTATTCTAAAAAATTGGTCTTGGAGATACTCTAGATGATCGCCATAAGGTTTTATATCTGGCAAATCCAAATCCAGTGTTCCATCTTGAAGAAGTTTTAAAAACGAAGGGGTAAGCCCTACTGCTGTGTTTAAAAGTTCAAGTGGTGTTACTTCTGAGATTTTCATTGGGGTGAAACTCTGTTGATGTAACCAACCAAGTTCAAGTAGATTTTTGAGCTCTTTTAGATGTTCTAAGTGCTCATACTTTTCAGTTTTATACAGATCTTGAAGAAGCTCTAAAACTAGAACATCATCCTGACCACCCATATATTTTTTTGCTAAATACTGAAGCATAGTTGCTTCAGTTTTACTACACTTTAAATGTATAAATATATCAGATTTTTCAATCTTCTTTTGCGATAAAAAATTAACTAATGTCTTCAAATATTTCCTTAAAATTTATAACCTAGACCTGCTGAAATCATGAGTACATTACCACCAGTGAATTCACCATCTATACTGTCATTTTTAACAGTTCTATCTTCATGCATAGAATAAAGTGCTGCTAATGCAATATCCATTTTATCATTGAGTTTATAACGACCACCTAAAGATACTGCCATAGAGTTAGAATCTGGAAGTTCATAACCTAATGTTGTTTCAGGGACTGGTGTTTCATCAAATACTAAACCAGCCATAATAGTTACATCATCTAGTTCTTGTGTCAGACCTATACGGTATGTTTCAGTATCTTTCCAATTTTTTGGTTTTGGGTTATCAAACTTAGTTGTTAAAACTGCATTTCCTAAATCCCCATCATAATCAAAATCTAAATTTTTATATGCTGACCAATATGTTTTTTCATAAACAACTTCTATTGTCGTTTTTGTTGGCAGTGTGTAAGCTATTGCTGCATTAAAAGCAGCGGGTAGTGGAACAGTTAAATAAGCATCACCATTGTATGTTGCTGGCCCACCATAAGTAGTGTGTAGTTTTGCGGTACCCTCTTGAGTTAAATCAACCTGCGATCTATATGTAAGTCCCACTTCTAAATCTGAAGTTGGTTTATATGCTAATGCTAAATTATATCCAAAATCAATAGAGTCTCCCGTCATATCTCTAGATATATTTGTGGGTGCTTCAGAATCACTTTTAACAATCCCCTCAGAATAAACAATTCTAAAACCAACTGCAACTGCAACTTTATCACTCACTTTAAATGCAGCCGTTGGATTTACTTCCACAACTTTAAGAGTAAACTCTTCTGCTGAAGATTTTGCAGGTTGGTCATTCCATCTTTTAGAGAGTCCACCAGGGGAAACAATACTTACACCAATTCTAGTACTACCAAGTTTTTTAGAAACGAAATGCAAGGTTGGAATAATAAAATTCTCTGACTCCGCATCAATATTATGCCCTGGAGTAGTTCCTAGACTATCAGTATATGAACCCTTATAATTGATTTTATCAAGTCCAATATAAGTCAAATCAACTTCCATCTGATTTACATCTTCCATAAAAATCATGTTTGCAGGGTTGTAATACGCTGCATCGGCACTGTGATTGTGTGCAACATTCGCTGCACCTAAAGCTACTGCATTTGTTGAAACCTCTGGAATTTTATACCCACCTGCCATTAAAACTGAACTAGCCACTAGTGACATCAATACGATTTTTTTCATATTACAAACCCTTTTTTCAAAATAATTTGTAACAATACTACACTTTTTAAACTTAATTTTCAAAAGAATATAGAAGTTCTATCTCATCTTTCCAAATAGTGTCGTCAATTGTTTCAAGTATTAGCGGTATATCATCCATCCTCTCATCATTCATTATAAATCTAAACGCATCAAGACCTATTTCACCTTTACCTAAAGAGTGGTGTCTATCTACGTGAGAACCTAAAGGTGGTTTTGAATCATTTAGATGCATTCCCATTAAGTATTTAAAACCTACAATTTTTTCAAACTCTGCCCATGTTTTATCATAGGCTTCTCTTGTTCTGATATCATAACCTGCGGTAAACATGTGACAAGTATCTATACAGACACCTATACGAGATTTATCTTCTACCTTATCGATAATATGAGCTAAATGCTCAAAA
>JAGGWO010000011.1 GCA_021157485.1 Sulfurimonas sp.
GTCAAATTACCGGAGATAGTGTAGATGTAAGCGAGAGAGCGGGGAAACTTTTAGATGAGATGGTACCCTCTATCCAAAAAACTTCTGATCTTATAGAGGAGATCTCAAGTGCAAGTGCTGAGCAAGACACAGGAATCAATCAGATAAATTCATCTATGACAAATCTTGATCAGGTTACTCAACAAAATGCAGCAGCGAGTGAGGAGTTGGCAAGTGCAAGTGAGGAGATGAGTTCACAAGCTGACAACCTTCAAGAGATGATAAGCTTTTTTACAGTAGGTAATAATTCAAATATTAAGCAAAATGTAAAACCACAAATAAGTACTTCTAGAGCACAACTGACTAGTAGTCCATCAAGAGCAGCCGATGCTACAAGTGGTAGTGAGCAGTTTGTGAAATTTTAAAGGATAAGTAATGGCTTCAAAAGCAGACAAAACAGATACTGAGCAGTTTTTGACATTTTATCTTGACAGAGAGACTTTTGCCCTTAATGTTTTACAGATAAAAGAGATTATAAGCTACTCGAAAGTAACAGAAGTGCCACTTACTATTCCAGAAGTGCTTGGTGTTATCAATATTCGTGGTAGTGTCATACCTGTTGTAGATTTGGGAGTTAGACTCGGCATCAGAGATAACTGTAATATAACAGATAGGACATCAATAATTATTGTTGAAAATAGAGAAGATGATGAGATATTTGAGGTCGGATTGGTAGTTGATCTTGTAAATGAAGTTTATGATATATCTCTTAAAAAAATGGAGGATGCTCCAGACTTTGGCTCTAAGGTTTCTAGGAGGTTTATGTCATATGTTGGAAATATTGGTTCGGAATTTATAACTATACTCAATCATAAAACAATTTTAGATGTTCAAGAACTCTCTGAGATAGCAGAAAAGGAATAAGGTATGAATGATATATCAGATACAGAGAGTGATGACCTCATAAGGTTAGTAACTAGTAATGCAGATATAAGTAGTCAGTATGTTATCTTTCAAAATGGTAAAGGTGAGTACTTTGTTATAAATGTAGCTAAAGTTGAAGAGCTTATAGTTTATAAAGATATGTACAAGGTAGATACAACAGACATATATGGACTTATAGAGGGAACAGCCAAAGTTCGTGAACATATGATGAGTATAGTAAACCTTGATAGATGGCTAGGTATTGATGAACTTCCAAAAGATGAGTATGAGCTTGCTATGATTTGTAATTATGGAGGTACAAGAGTAGCTATGATTATTAAAAATGTCTATGGGGTGGTAAATATAGAACCATCACAGATGTATGATGACTCTCTTAAAGATGAGAAGATATCATACCTGACAGAACTTACCATAGATGGAGAGAAACTCTTAGCAAAAGTTTTTAACTCTGATCTGTTTATACATGATGTAATGCCAAATAAATATGAAAAAGAGTTGGCTAAGGTTGATGAGTATGCAGATTTAAAAGATGTAATCAAAAAGAGGGTACTTTTAGCAGAAGATAGCCAACTTATGCAAGAGGCAATAGAGAGACTTCTTGATAATATGGATATAGACTATGTCGCATATGATAATGGTAAACTACTATATGACTCTTTAGAAAAAGAAGACTTAGAGAATATAGGACTCATTATAACAGATATAGAGATGCCGGTGATGGGTGGTCTAGAGCTTATCAAATTATGTAAAGAGAATGAGCTTTATAAAGATATACCAATAGTAGTAAATACAAATATGTCAAATGTGGGAATAGTGAATTCAGCTGATAAGCTAGGTGCAAAAGAGGTACTTAAAAAGCTGGATCTTGATGCTTTGAGGGATGTTATAATTAAGTATGCTGGGGAGTAGTCATGTTGGGTATTCATATAAAACCAAAAGAGTTTCAAAAGTTTCAAAAACTAATTTATGACAAGGTTGGTATAGAGCTAAAAGAGAATAAGATGAATCTTATGGAGTCAAGACTTCAGAGGAGGATTCGTTATTTCAATCTTAAAAATTTCATGGATTACTATGCCGTTGTAAATTCAGATAAAAATGAGCTTCAAGAGATGATAAACCTTATGACTACGAATGAAACAAGTTTTTTTCGTGAAAATAAGCATTTTGATTTCTTAAAAAGAGAATTGTTTCCAAATAGAAAAGAACCTCTTCACATTTGGAGTGCAGCTTCCTCCATCGGTGTGGAGGCTTATACAATTGCGATGATTGCTGATGAGATACTTTCACCACGCTATGTAAGGTTTGATATATTTGCATCTGATATAAACTTAGAGGTGTTGGATAAAGCTAGAGATGGGGTATATGATATGAAGTTTGCCGAGCAGATACCAAAACAGTATTTAAAAAACTACTGCTTTAAAGGTGTAAAAGAGATGCAGGGTAAATTTATGATAAGTGATGAGTTAAAAGCAAAGGTTAGTTTTTCTCAAATAAATTTAACTCATACAGTAGATCGTTCTATCGGTGAATTTGATATCATATTTTTAAGAAATGTACTGATTTATTTTGATATCCCCACCAAGCAAAAAGTGGTAAAAAATGTATTAGCAAGGCTCAAAAAAGGTGGATACTTTTTCATAGGACACTCCGAATCACTTTTTAACATAACGGATGAAGTAATACAAATTATGCCGACCGTATACCAAAAACAAGGATAAAATATGAAGATATTAATAGCAGAAGACCAACCCTCTGTTAGAGAGGCTCTTGTGAGAATTATTAATTTTAAAATAGATAGCGGTATTGAAATATATGAAGCTAAAGATGGGATTGAAGCTCTTAAAATTATTGAGACTCAGCCTATAGATATTTTACTTACAGATATAATGATGCCAAATATAGATGGCTTTGAGCTTAGTCATAATCTAAAGGAAAATCCGAAAACTAAAGATATGTTTATAGCTGCTATAACTGGGCTTAGTGGTGATGAACAGATTAAAAAAATATATGAAAGTGGTATTGATTTTTACATAGCTAAGCCATTTAACAGTGATGACATAGTTGCTAGAATAAACTTGATAATAAGATTGGTTTCCAAAGAGATTGAGAGACTACCTGTTATAAAAAGGGATACATTAAACCCATATGATGATAAATTAAAGAATTTTTACATAATCTATACAATATATCAAGAAGATGACCTATATAGTATTGCCGAATATCTTTCAGCAAAAGACTCAAAAGAGGGACTAAGTATGAATGCTAAGGAACTGATTGTTGAGATGATAAAAGTTTATCACTCTATTGAAGAAAAGAGTGAAGCATTTGAAATTATGCTTGAAGAGTCTCGTGATAATATATATCTTAGCGTGATGAACCAAAACTTTATAGATAAATCAAAAGATTTTTTTAAGTCTATAAATGATGCTATAGAGATTAAATACAAAAAAAATAATATAACAATAAAAATTCCAATCGAATCTGATATAAAGGAATAAACTATGGGTGTAAAAGTAATTTTTGTTGATGACAGTCAAGTAGTACTAAATTCACTTAAAGCAGTTTCATCAGAGATAGAGAAGTCTGGTCTTGCTAAGTTTAGTTTCTTTGTGAAGTCTGAGGAAGTATATGATAAACTTGAAAAGGAAGAGCTTGAGTATGATCTTCTTTTTGTAGATATAAATATGCCAAAAGTTAGTGGATATGATCTGGCTAAACTAGCCAAGTCGAAAGAAAAGTATCGTTTTAAGCCAATTTTAGCCATTACAACCGAACACACTAAAGAGTCTAAAATAAAAGGTAAAGAATCAGGTATAGATGGTTGGTTTGTAAAGTCCATTGAGATGGGATCTTTACAAGATAATATCATAAAAACTATAAAGAAGCTTTCTCATGGATAAGAAAATAATAAATCATTTCACTGATGATGAGATTTTACAAGAGTTAACAAGACGCATGAAAGATGGTGGGAAGAGTTATTATCAGGTTGAGCAGATGTTTCATAAAATAGAGCAACTAAATAAAAAGCTGATTTATGCAGAGCGACATAAAAGCTACTTTCTTTCCATGCTTAGAAATGCTTTTAACAACCCATTAATGGGGATTATATCTATTATAGATGAGTTAAGAGACTCTCCTGTTAATGAAGCTAATCAAAAGGCACTGACTCTACTTGAAAACGAGATGTTTAAACTTAACTTTCAGATATCTAACCTTCTATCAGCTGCTGAGATAGAGATGGGCATGTTTGAAAAAAATATAGTTGAGTTTTCATTTGAAAAGTTGATTATTCAGATTGATAAGGAGCTGAGTTTTTTAAAGCAGGGATATTTCAAAAAAATTGAGCTTGAGATGGATGAAGATATTAGGTTAGAGCAAGATAGGGATAAAATAGCAACCATTTTACGAAATATAATTGCTAATGCTTTTGTTTTTGATGAGGGTGTTAAACCTATCATAGTCAAGGCCTTGCTAAAAGGTGAACAACTAGAGGTAACGGTAATAAATCAAGGTGAATATATTATAAAAGATGAGATGTTGTATGGAGCATTTTCACAAGCTGATGATAATTATGACAGAGTGTCTCAAGGGCTAGGTATCGGTCTGAGTGTATCTAAGGCATTTATAGATTTCTTAGGTGGAAATATTGATTATGTTTCAAAAAACTCTAAGACTTTGTTTCGTGTAAGCTTTAAGATAAAAGAGTTTGATGAAGATGATCCTTTTGGTAATTTTGATTTTAACATTTGTGATGATGCTAAAAGTTTTTAGTAGTTTGTTATGAAAAAGAAATATATCCATGAAGGAGAGCTTTTTGTATCACGTGAACCAATTCAAATAGCTACTGTTCTTGGTTCATGTGTAGCGGTTTGTCTTTATGATGAAGTAAATAGCATTGGTGGAATGAACCACTATCTGTTACCACTTTGGAATGGGGAAGGACTGAAAACTTTAAAGTATGGCAATATCTCTACTGACAGACTTATACATGAGATGTTAAAGATGGGTGCCAAGAGAGAGAATATAGTAGCAAAGATATTTGGTGGAGCTGCTATTAATGTGAATAGCTCTATTTCAGTAGGTTCAAGAAATACTCAAGTTGCTAACGATATATTGGTAGAATACGGTATCATTATAGTTAGTGGTGATTGTGAAGGTAGTAGAGGAAGAAAGATTTTGTTAGATACCACTGATGGCAGTGTATATTTAAAATATGTTTAAAGTGAGAATATTAATATGAAAACAATAAAACTTTTTATAGTTGATGATTCAGCAGTGGTTCGTCAAACTTTTTCAAAACTTGTAGAGGGTGATCCACAAATAGAGCTACTCGGTGTTGCAGCTGACCCTATTTTTGCTATGAATAAATTTAAAGCATATGGACTTCCTGATGTTTTAATTTCAGATATAGAGATGCCTCGAATGGATGGCATCACTTTTTTAAAAAAAATGATGCAAGAACATCCTATTCCAGTTATTATATGCTCTGCTGTTGCAGGAGAGGGAAGTCAAAAGGCAATAGAAGCCCTTCACAGTGGTGCTGTTGAAGTTATAGGAAAACCAAAATTAGGTACAAAAAGATTTTTAGAAAATGCTAAAGCAGAACTTATTGACTCGATAAAAGCAGCCTCAAAAGCTAAGGTGGGAAAAATAGTTTCAAAAGCTATAAGAACAAAAGAGGATACAATTTCTAGTGTAGATGATGTAGTAGCATCTAAGACGGTTGCATCTTCTGGTATTGGAGCGAGAGTAATAGCCATCGGCTCATCAACAGGAGGGGTACAGGTTTTAGAAAATATACTATCTTCACTTCCTAGTCGCACAGTTCCAATACTAATAACACAACATATGCCTGCCGGTTTTACCGCTTCACTTGCTAAAAGATTAGACCAGCTTTGTAATATCAGGGTTAAAGAGGCACAAACCGGTGATAAACTTGAACCCTCAACTGCATATATAGCACCAGGTGATAAACATATGCTTATAAAACGAAATGGACTACACTACTCTATAGTAACAAAAGATGGTCCGAAGGTTTCTCGTCATCGCCCAAGTGTTGATGTATTGTTTCGCTCGGTAGCAAACGAAGCTGGAAAAAGTGCAGTTGGTTTTATTTTAACCGGTATGGGTGAAGATGGTGCACGTGGTATGAAAGAGATGTTTGATAAGGGGGGCAAGACCTATGCACAAGATGAGCAAAGTTGTATAGTATACGGGATGCCAAAAGAGGCGGTTAAACGCGGTGGAGTATTTAAAAGTTTAGATATCCGTTCCATCATAGAAGCTATTATAAATGTTAGATAAATTTTCTAAAAACTTGACAGTTTTATTTGTTGAAGATGATACTGCAGCAAGAACTAGTATAAAAATGTTACTAGATCTTTTCTTTGACAGAGTTTTTTTAGCTGAAAATGGAAAGGAGGGTTTAAAACTTTTTGAACAGAATAAACCAGATATAGTAATAACTGATATTACTATGCCTATAATGGGTGGAATAGAGATGTCAAAGATAATAAGGGTAAGACAACCATCACAAAAAATTATTATCTCATCTGCACACCAAGATATTGAATTTCTTTTAGGCTCTCTAGAAATAGGAGTAGATGGATACCTTATAAAACCTATACAAAAAAAGCAATTTATTGCTACAATCAAAAGAGTGCTAGAACGAATATCTCTTGAAATAGAGAATGAGAACTATCAGAAAAATCTTGAAAAAATGGTTCAAATCCAAGTTGCTAAAATTAAGGAACAGTCAGATTCTATCATGAAGCAACTTCGTACGGATAGATTAACCGGACTTGCAAATAAAGAACAACTAGAGATAGATTTTATAAATAAATCTCCTACAGAGATGCTTTTTTTAAACATAGATAATTTTGATCAGATAAATATGAGTTATGGTTTTGAAGTAGGAGATATACTACTTTTAAAGATAGCTAAATATCTTAATGAAGAAGTTGGAGAATATCAACTATATCGCTTAAATGGTGATGAGTTTGCTATTATGATTTATAATAAAGGTATAGCAGAGGTTGAAAAATTTGCAAACCAACTTAAATTAACTATATATAATAAAGTATTTATAGTTAATGATGTGTCGATTCGCATTACTGTAACTATTGGAATTGTACCAATACTTGATATATACACTGACGTACCCTATAGCAGTGCACATTTAGTTATAAAAGAAGCAAGGGAGTTGCGAAGAAACTCTATAGCTGTTTTTAAATTTAATCCTTCTTCTATTAATAAGCAAAAAGAGGGCTTAGAATGGGCACAAAAAATAAAATTAGCGCTTGATTTTGATCTATTGATACCATATTTTCAGCCAATAGTTAATTTGCAGACTAAAGAGATAGATAAGTATGAGTGTCTCGCAAGAATAATAGACAAAGGTAATGTTATATCGCCATTTTTCTTTATAGAATCAGCAAAGATAGCTGGAATTTTACCGGAGATTACAAGGCGGATAATTGAGAAATCATTTGCAGTTATGGAGAAAAGTAAAGTTATTTTTTCTATAAATATTTCCGATGATGATTTAAAAGAAGGATATCTTAATAAATTTCTTAATGAGATGTGTTCTAAATATCATATATTACCGCAAAGAGTTGTACTGGAGATACTTGAAAATATAAGTAATTATGATGCTGGTGATGCTATTAAACAATTAGAAGAGTTAAAAGACAAAGGGTTTCAAATCTCCATTGATGATTTTGGAGCCGAAAGTTCAAACTTTGCAAGAGTTCAAAAACTCAATGTTGATTTTATAAAGATAGATGGCAGTTTTATCAAAGATATTGCAACAGATAAAAACTCACAAGATATAGTTAAGACAATAATTTTTTATGCTCAACTGTCTGGTGTTAAAACAATTGCTGAATTTGTTCATAATAAAGAGACATTTCATATAGTTATGGCATTAGGTGTTGATTATGCTCAAGGATATCATCTTGGGGAACCAAAAAGTGAGCTTGTGGATTAAAATACTCTGCTTCGTTGACTCTATAAAATAATAACATTCTAAGCCCTTTTATAGTAGAATCCCTAAAATAATTTTTCAAGGTGTATTAATGGCAACTGTCGGAATGAGTGATATTAAAAAAGGTGTACGTTTAATCGTTGGTGAAGTACCATATAAGATTGTTGAATTTCAACACGTAAAACCAGGGAAGGGTGCTGCGTTTGTACGTATGAAAATGAAGAGCTTTTTAAATGGAAAGACTGTTGAAAAAACTGTTCATGCTGGTGATAAGTTCGAGGTTCCTGTAATCGACTATAAAACTATGCAGTATCTTTATGATGATGGTGAAATGTATCAATTTATGGATAATGAAACTTACGATCAACTTGGTCTTGAGTATGCTCAGTGTGATGAAGCTTCAAAATGGTTCAAGGATGGAATCAATGTTGAGATTGTCTTCTTTAAAAATAAAGCCATCTCTGTACAGGCTCCAGAATTTATGGAACTAATTGTAACAGATACTCCTCCAAACTTTAAAGGTGATACTTCAAGTGGAAGTAAAAAACCTGCAACTCTTGAAACTGGTGCTGTAATTCAAGTTCCTTATCATGTTTTAATTGATGACTTAGTAAAAGTAAATACTGTGGACTCTGAGTTCTTAGGAAAAGTTAAATAAAGAAATTTCTACATGCATGGCATGTAGAAATAGATTAAGTAAAATCTACTATAATCACTCTAATAATATAAACTTTTAAAGGTAACTATTTTGAGTGTACAACCCTTCACACACCTACATCTTCACACAGAATATTCACTACTTGATGGTGCTAATAAACTTACAAACTTAGTTCCACGTCTAAAAGAGCTTGGAATGACTTCAGTAGCTATGACAGACCATGGAAATATGTTTGGAGCGATTGATTTTTACAAACAGATGATAGCAGCCGATATTAAGCCTATAATTGGGATGGAAGGCTACATACATAATGGCGATACATTAGGTGACAAGAGTACAAAACAGCGGTTTCATATCTGCCTTTATGCAAAGAATAAAAAAGGTTATGAAAACCTTATGTATCTCTCATCAAAAGCTTATATTGAGGGTATGTACTATTTTCCACGTATCAACAAAAAAGAGCTCCGTGAACACTCTGAAGGGCTAATCTGTAGCTCTGCTTGTTTACAGGGTGAGGTAAATTGGCACCTCAATCTTGCAAATGAGAGAAATGTAAAAAATGGAGCTCTTGGTTATGAAGGTGCGATAGAAGTAGCACGAGAGTATCAAGATATATTTGGAGATGATTTTTATCTTGAGCTTATGCGTCACGGTATCGGTGATCAGCTTTTTATTGATGATCAAATTCTTCGTATTTCACAAGAGACAGGCATCAAAATTGTAGCTACAAATGATACTCACTATACATTTCCAAATGATGCTCAGTATCATGAAGCATTTATGTGTATTGGTATGAATAAACTCTATGATGACCCAAATCGTATGCGTCACTCAGTGCATGAGTTTTACTTAAAATCACCAGAGCAGATGGCAAGAATATTTGCAGATATTCCAGAAGCTTTAGAGCATACTCAAGAGATAGTAAATAAGTGTGAACCATTTGTACCTATCGTTAAAACACCAACACCTCCTAACTTTAAGTTTACAAAAGAGTATGCTGCTGCGGAAGGGCTTGATATCGATTATGAAGATGATGCTCCCCTGCCAGCTGATGCAAGCGATGATGATAAGAAGAAACACTTTCTTGCAGCAGATAAGAATGATGCAGAGTATTTTGTATATAAATGTAAAGAGGGACTTAAGAAACGTCTTAAAATAGTTCCTGAGGAACGTCACGAGGAGTATCGTGAACGTTTAGAATTTGAAATGGATATCATTAACTCTATGAAATTTCCTGGCTATATGATGATTGTTTGGGATTTCGTTATTGAAGCGAAACGTCTTGGTATTGCTGTTGGACCAGGTCGTGGTTCTGCTGCAGGGAGTCTTGTTGCATACTCTTTGGAGATTACAGATATCGATCCTATGAAGTATGATTTGCTTTTTGAGCGTTTTTTGAATCCTGAACGTGTAAGTATGCCCGATATTGATATGGACTTTATGCAGGCTCGTCGTGGAGAGGTAATAGACTATGTTGTTGAGAAATATGGTCGTAATCAAGTAGCGCAAATCATTACCTTCGGTTCACTTCTTGCAAAAGGGGTGATTCGTGATGTTGCTCGTGTTTTAGAGATGCCTCTTTCTCAAGCTGATAAGATGGCAAAACTCATTCCAGATGAACTTGGGATTACACTTAATGGTAGGACAAAAA
>JAGGWO010000017.1 GCA_021157485.1 Sulfurimonas sp.
CAAGAGGCTCACGAGGCTATCCGCCCTACTATGCTTCACTTTACACCAGAAGTTGCACAGTCATTTTTAAAAGCTGATGAGATTAAACTTTATCGTCTTATTTATGAGCGTTTTATGGCTTGTCAGATGGAAGATGCAAGATTTGAGCAACAGAGCATAATCTTTAAAGGCTCAGATAATGAGTTTAGAGCAAGTGGTAGAAAACTAATCTTTGATGGTTTTTATGCAGTAACTGGAACTGAAGACAAAGATAAACTTCTTCCTACTCTAAAAGAGGGAGATAAGGCTGAGATTCAGAGTATCAAACCTGAACAGCATTTTACTGAACCACCAGCTCGTTACTCTGAAGCTAGTCTAATTAAAAAACTTGAATCTGAGGGAGTTGGTCGTCCATCTACATATGCTCCAACTATTGCAACTCTTAGTGGTCGTACTTATGTAACTATTGAGAAAAAGCAGATTATTCCTACTGAGATGGCGTTTACTGTTACTAAGATTTTAGAAGAAAACTTTGCAAATATTGTAGATATCTCTTTTACTGCAAATATGGAAGAGAAACTTGATGAAGTTTCAGAAGGTAAAGTTGACTGGCAAAAACTTCTGTATGATTTTTACTTCCCATTTATGAAACAAGTTGAAGAAGGTAAAGAGAACATTGTCTCACTGAAACTTGCTAAACCACTTGGAAGAATGTGTCCTAAGTGTGGAGAGAGTGAACTACTACTACGTTCAGGTAGATTTGGTAACTTCATCGCTTGTAGCGGTTTCCCTAAATGTAAATACACTGAACAGTGTGATGAAGAAGGAAACCCTGTAGAGAAAAAAGAAAAAACTGCAGATGAGAAATGTGACAAATGTGGTGCTGATATGATTGTTAAAAATGGTCGTAATGGTGAGTTTTTAGCTTGTAGCAACTATCCTGATTGTAAAAATACAAAAAGCATAAATGTTGAAGAGAAAACTTCTGAGACTCCTTGTCCTGATTGTGGCGGAACTATTTCACTTAAAAACTCACGTCGTGGTCCTTTTTGGGGATGTAACAACTACCCTGAGTGTAAGTTTATCTCTAAGTTCGAACCGACAACTATCAAGTGTAAAGAGAAAGGCTGTAAGGGTGTTTTAGCCCCTAGAACTTACAGGAACAAAGAAGTTTATGAGTGTGTTAAGTGTAAAGCTCGTACACCTAGAGAAGAAGAAACAACAGAAGCAAAATAATGAAAATTGGTATCATTTCAGACACTCATTCTAAAGTCACGCTTGCTCGTGAAGCTTTAGATATGCTCATAGAAAATGGTGCCGAGTTTATTATCCATGCTGGTGACATATGTGAACTTGAAACTTTAGAGATGTTAAAAAACTGTGGCAAAAGATATGTTGCAGTTTATGGAAACAATGATGCTCACTTAGTTGAACATCATAACAACTACAACCTAGTTCAAGAACCTTACTACTTTAAACTTGCAGATACAAAGTTCAAACTTATGCACCTCCCTTTTTATATGGCTCCAGATACTGAGATTGTGATTTTTGGTCACACACACACTTTTGAATCAGACTTTAAGAATGGTACTCTATTTTTAAATCCTGGTGAGGTTTGTGCTAGAAGTAAACCTGTTTCAGAGTGTGCAATGCTAAATATCAAAGAGGATAAGTTTAAAGTTACCTACTACTCAAAAGATAAAAACGCAGACAAATACGACAAACAGAAATTTGTATATGAGAGGAAATCACATGGATGAAAAAATATTTCTATGTTCAATCTGTAATATAAACAGTGGGACATGTAAAGAAGACTGTAAATTTTGTTCTCAAAGTGTTCGTTATAAAGCTGATATCGATAGATACAAACAAAAGCCTATAGAAGAGATTATAAAAGAAGCTATTACCGCGAGAGATAGCGGTGCTTTAGGATTTTGTTTAGTAACTGCTGATAAAGGTCTAAATGAGAAGACTTTAGAGTTTGTCTGTGGCGTTGCAAAAGCTGTACAAGAAGTAGCACCTGAGCTGCGTTTAATAGCCTGTAATGGAACAGCCACGATTGAACAACTTTTAGTTTTAAAGAGTGCTGGTGTCAAAGCTTATAATCATAACTTAGAGACTTCTGAGAGTTTTTATAAAGAGATATGTACAACTCATCCATGGTCTGAGCGTTATGAAACTTGTCAAAATGTAAACGCAGCTGGTATGGTTTTAATTACTGGCGGTATTTTTGGTCTTGGTGAAACGCCCGAAGATAGAATCTCAATGCTAAAATCACTTGAGTCTTTAAATCCAACATCAGTGCCAATAAACTTCTACCATCACAATGAAGCACTAGAGTTAGAACCAAATTCACTGACTGTTAATGAAGCACTAGCTCTTGTAAAACTAACACGCAAGATGATACCAAACGCACAGAGAATCATGGTTGCAGGTGGACGTGAACTTATGTTTGGTGATAGACAGAGTGAAATCTTTCTTCATGGTGCTAACTCTATAGTTATAGGAAATTATCTTACAACTAGCGGTCGAGCTATGAATAAAGATTTAGATATGCTACAATCTTTAAATCTTGAAGTCGCTAAAACAGTAAAATAAACTAGAGGAGACACTCTATATGGATGATAATATTACACTCGTAGTCACAATATCACTCATAATTATGTTCTCTCCATTTTTTGCTAAATTTCTAAAACTTCCTACTACACCGATAGAAATCATACTTGGTTCCCTTCTTGGTTATGTGGGTTTTATACACAATGAGCACCTTTTTGACAT
The DNA here is from genome assembly GCA_021157485.1 of Sulfurimonas sp. Taxonomy (GTDB): domain Bacteria; phylum Campylobacterota; class Campylobacteria; order Campylobacterales; family Sulfurimonadaceae; genus Sulfurimonas. The sequence goes on from JAGGWO010000017.1 coordinate 2,758, forward strand.
AGTTGCTGAACTTGGATTTTTATATCTGATGTTTATTGCGGGAACAGAGATTAACCTCAAAAATGTTCTCAAAACACCAAGAAGCTTGATAAATAAAGTACTTCTTTATCTAATAATCCTCTATGCATTTTCTATCGCTTTTGCTATCTATTTTGACCTTGGAAAGATATTTATGGTGCTTCTACCTCTTATCTCTGTTGGTCTTGTGGCAACTCTATCAAAAGAGTATGGTAAAACATCTTGGCTTGAACTCTCTATGACCGCTGGTGGAATTGGCGAAGTTGTAAGTATCGGAATTTTAACCATAACAGCCGCCGCACTTGATTCAGGTTTTGGATTAGAGCTTATTAAGACAATCTTTGCACTTATACTTTTTCTTATTTTTATGTTTATACTCTTTCGTGCTATGCAGCTTCTTTTTTGGTGGTTTCCAAAAGTATCAACTGCACTTATGCCTCATGATGATAACAAAGAGCAAGATATAAGACTCTCAATGGGAATCTTTTTTCTTCTTGTTGGTGCTATGCTTTACCTTCATCTAGAACTTGCCTTTGGCGCGTTTCTTGCAGGAATCTTTATACCAACTTTCTTTGAACATAAGCATGAACTTCCAGAGAAACTTGCATCATATGGTTTTGGATTTTTAATACCAATCTTTTTCATTCACATTGGAAGTTCATTTAATCTTGAAGCACTAGCAATGAATGGTTTAATTTCCAAGGCTATAATGATTGCACTCATTATGATTGCGATGAGAGTTATATCTTCACTCGTATTTATCAAAGAGCTAGGACTTATAGACTCTATTCTTATGGGGCTCTCTCACTCTATGCCTCTGACACTACTTATCGCAATGGCTACACTTGCTTACAGTGCAAACTCTATAGATCAACTTCACTACTTTGCATTTATCTTAGCAGCACTATTTCAAGTTATAAGCGTTATGATTGTGATTAAGCTTGTAAATAATTATAAAAAGGCAAAGGAGTTGGCATGAGTTCTGATAACAAGCGTTCTGTTTTACTCCAACTCGCTCGTGACTCAATCGCAGAAGTACTTGAAGCAAAAAACACAATCGATAAAGCCGCATTAATAAAAGAACATCCTCTATTAAAACAGTCTGTTGAAGCAACTGTAAATCTATATATAGATACTGAGTTAAGAGGTAGTTCAAAGTCTAGTAACGTAGCCTATTCACTTCTTCAAGAGATAATTATAAACGCTAAAAGAGCTGCGTTTGAAGATGTCAACTTTTCTCCTATTACAACATCAGAGTATTTATACTGCGAAATAGAAGTCATTTTACAGACACCAGATGGCGCTATTAGCGAGAAAGACCCTGCTATCCTCAAATAAACTTTTAATAGATTTATAGTATACTGTTAATATGTATTATGTAATTAAAAAAAACATTGATAATCCAACTTCATGTTTCATGGGGTTTGTAGTGCCTAAATATATAGTGACAAAAGGTAGTGACAATGTTATCTTTGAATTTAAAAAAGATGGTAAAATAACTAGAAAATGGGTAAAAAAAGAGGAGATTGTTCTTCTAACTGAAGATAAAGAGTTTTTTATTAAGACCATGAACCAGTTTAAAGAGGTTGAAGCCACTCAGCAAAAGCTCATTAATGAAGCGACAGCCAAACTTGAGCAGACTGTAGTTGAGTTCACTGAAAATGTAAATGCAGAGATAGATGAGTTTGAAGAGATACGAAACACTACTGACGTTCCCTGTATCCTAAAAGATTTATAATTAGCCCAATTTTTCTGGGAATTTCATCATAAACTTTTGTAATTTTGGAGCTATGACGACTCTACAATAACCCTCTTCGCTATGTCCTCTATAATAGTTTTGATGATACACTTCAGCAGGAAAAACATCAGGTAGTTCACTTACTTCAGTAACTATTTTGTCATTAAACTCTTTTTGATGCTCTTTTATGGAGTCCATAACTACAGCTTTTTCTTCTTCATTTTGATAGTAAATTACTGAACGATACTGAGTCCCTCTATCTGCACCTTGAGCATTTAAAGTTGTAGGGTTATGCACTACAAAAAATATATCTAAAAGCTCACTTCTTGTGATAACTTCACAATCAAATATGATATCAACAATCTCAGCGTGACCACTTACTCCAGTGCATACGCTCTCATAAGAAGGATTAGGTCGTAGACCTCCAGCATATCCACTTATAGCAGATTCAACTCCCTTAACATTGTTAAAAACTGCCTCTATACACCAAAAACATCCGCCACCTAAAACCAATCTCTCTTTCTTCATCACATACCTTATTATTATATTTTTACGATTCGGCATTTAGTGCCTCACTGTATTGAGTTTTAACTCTTATGTCCAATTATTACACAATACTCTTGTGA
>JAGGWO010000079.1 GCA_021157485.1 Sulfurimonas sp.
ATATAACTAAGTATAAACGGTATACCGATAAGTGAAGCTTCAAGAGTTGCAGTCCCACTACAGATAAAGGCAAAATCAGCCTCAAGTAACTCTTTGTGAGCATCTTTTCTTATTTCAAATTCAGAGAGGTCACCATAAAGAGTCTTTACCTCTTCATCTGAAAAAATATCTGGGATAATGACTATTGCGTTTACGTGTATATATCCTCTTATCTTTCTGTAAACCGGCATTAGCTTTGTAATTTCAGCTCTTCTGCTACCAGGCATAAAAACTACATTTTCAATTTTCTCATTTAACTCTGTTTTAAATTCTTTGATTTGGTCAAGAAGAGGATGTCCAACATACTCAATAGGAGCTACGTGAGAGTAGTAATCTTTCTCAAATGGTAGAATTGAGCAGAGTTTATCAATAGTTTGTTCTAAGACAGCTATACGACCTTTTCTCCATGCCCATGCTTGAGGTAAGATATAGTAAATAATCTCTTTGTTCGGATAGAGCTTTTTAATCTTTTTAGCAAGTGGAAGGTTGAATCCTGATGAGTCTATGAGTAGAACTTTATCTACACCCCCAACTAACTCTACCATTTGAGCGTTTAAATCAAAAAAGAACTTTAATTTCATGATAGCATCTACAAATCCCATCACAGCTAAACTTCTCAAATCAACGATAGGCTCTCCAAGTTCTTTATCAAAAATCCCGACAAACTCTACTTCTTCTTTAAGTTCATTTTTTAAAGATTTTAAATGAACATTTGCAGAGTGCTCAAGTGCTGAGACTAATATTTTCATGATCCACCATCCCCATAAGTTTCAAAGCTATCATCATAGCGCTCTTGTAAGTCGTCTTCTGTGAACTCATACAGAAAAGTTGTTAAGTTATCTATATCTTCATCGCTTAAGTCAACTGCATACGCTATCATCATCTCTTGTTGTTGATTGTCCGATATTTTATCACGAAAACGGTTTAACTTGTACGCCAAATATCCTTTTGCTCTGTTAGCAAGTGACGGATAGCGGTGCATACCCTCAGCTTTATGACCATGACAGCTATAACAACCTTTACTTATATATAAAGTTTTTCCTTTCTCATAGGGTGTTTTAGCCAATAAAAATGTAGTAATTAAAAAAAATACAGTTATAAAACGCAACTCTAAGCCTTATTTATTTATAATGCTATCATTATATCAAAGGTGGTCTGAAATGGTTATATCAAATGCAATAATTTGTGATATCAATGGTGAGAGAGAAGCAGATATTCGTATAGAAGATGGTCTTATAACTGAGATAGGTGACTTTTTAAGTGATCCAGAGATTATAAATGCCAATGGTGCTTATTTTATTCCATCTTTAGTAGATACCAACGTGAGACTTCATGACTCAACGCTAAACTCGAACAATATAAAAGCAATTTCTGAGGAGGCTCTTAAAGGTGGAGTAGGGCATATTATCTTAAATGCAGACTCTTCCCCCGCTATCGATAATGAGATTGTTTTAGAGTTTGCTCAGAACTCTTTAAATGATTTGAATGGTGCAAAGATTGATTTGATGTTAAACACTCTTCAAGAAGATGCAACACTCAGTAATATTGCCATACTTCTTAAACGCGGTGCAGTAGCTCCATATATGAGTACAATCGCAAAAAATGATGTTGCTATAAAGATTGCAGAGTATGTTCAAATGACAGGTGTTACACTCTTTTGTAAAGCAGAAGATAACTCTCTGATTAACAGTGGTGTAATGCTTGATGGTGATGTAAGCTCGAAACTTGGTCTTGCAGGTATTCCAGACTTGAGTGAAGTTCTTCATGTCTCACGTATGATAGAGATTGCAAGACACTTTAAAATCAAGATACTTTTTAAATCAATTGCCTCACCTCGCTCTATTTCACTAATAAACAAAGCTAAAGAAGATGGTGTGGATGTCTACTGTGAAGTCTCTATCCACCATTTAATATGTTCAGATGAATCATGTGAAGATTTTAATACTGTTGCAAAACTTGATCCACCATTAGCGTGCAGTAGTGATGTGGAGTTACTACAAGATGCTCTTAAAAATAATCAAATAGATTGTCTAACATCTCTTCATCAACCATCATCTTTAGTAAATAAAGAAGTTGCGTTTTATAATGCTGATTATGGTTGTGCAGCGATTGAAGACACACTCTCTCTTTACTACTCAAAGTTAGTTAAATCAGGTATGATAAGTATGAGTGAGTTAATTAAAATGACAGTTGAAAATCCAGCGAAAAGTATAGGTAAGAAAATGGGAACTATAGAGGTTGGGCAAAAGGTGAGTGCTGTTCTCTTCTACCAAAACGCAAGAACATTTGTTGATAACTCTCAGTCACTTTATAACAGTGAAGAGCTGTCAGGAAAAGTAGCTATGAGCTTTGAAGGTAAAAAAGTAACTAAGTTTTAGCTTCTTTTGGCATAAAACTCTTTTTTATACTCTGCAAATCTATCCTCTAAAATAGCTTCTCTTACTTCTCTCATAAGGTTTAAATAATAGTGTAGATTATGAATAGTCGCAAGTCTAAAGTATGTTATCTCACGTGCACGAAAGAGATGGTTAATGTATGCTCTTGAGTAAGTTTTACATGTGAGGCATTGACACTCTGGATCTATTGGTCCTGCGTCTTCTTTAAACTTAGCACCTTTAATATTCATTCTTCCAAATGATGTAAAAAGAGTTCCGTTTCTTGCGTTTCTTGTTGGCA
>JAGGWO010000164.1 GCA_021157485.1 Sulfurimonas sp.
CCGCGATTTATTGCTTCTAGAGTCTCATCATAAACAGATTGTATTCCAAACTCTATCCAAATCTCTTTTGTCTTATTTAACTCTGCAAGATATTCAAGTGTCTCGTCTGTAATACTATCAGAACGAGTTCCGATACTTAGACCTACTACATTATCAAAGGAGAGAGCTTTTTCATAAAGAGCTTTTAAAGTTTCAAAAGGAGCATAGGTATTTGTAAAAGATTGAAAATATACTAAAAATTTCTCTGCTCCATACTCTTTAGCTTGGCGTTTAGAGATAGTATCAAATTGAAGTTCTAATTGTTTGAGCTGTTTTTCTAAGAAAGGATTTTCTGTTGAGTCTAGATTTAAATGGAAACTTTTTAGTTCTTGTACTTCATCGGTACTCGCACTAAATGAGTCATTTTCGCAAAACGTACAGCCACCTTTTGCAACTGTTCCGTCAATATTTGGACATGTAAAGCCGGAGATATTTATGCCTACTTTGTAGACTTTGCAACCAAACTTATCTTTTAGATAATTTCCATAAGTATATATTTGTTGCATTAAACGATATATTTACCTGTAAAACAAGCTGTACAATATTTGTCTTCTTTTGCATTTACACTTCTTAAAAGTGCTGCTTCGTCTAAGTAAGCAAGAGAATCTGCCTCTATATATTCACAAATTTGCTCAGTTGTCATATTTGCAGCGATTAGGTTCTCTTTACTTGGAGTATCAACACCATAAAAACATGGGTCTGTAGTTGGAGGAGAAGATACGCGCATATGAACTTCACTTGCACCAGCCTCTTTTAACATTCTGATAATTCTTCTAGAAGTTGTCCCACGCACAATAGAGTCATCGATTACGATTACACGCTTACCTTTGATGATATCTGTCATAGGAGATAGTTTCATTTTAACTTTTAAATCACGCATCTCTTGAGTAGGCTCTATAAAAGTCCTACCGATATAGTGATTTCTCATAATTCCCATCTCATAAGGAATCCCACTCTCTTGAGAGTAACCAATAGCAGAAGGAACTCCACCATCTGGTACAGGTATAACTATATCTGCTTCAACTGGAGCTACGTGTGCTAACTCTTTACCCATATCTTTTCTTGTTTTATAAACTGATTGACCAAATACTTGAGAGTCTGGACGAGCGAAATATACATACTCAAATATACAGTGCTTTGGTGTTGGCTCAAAAACTTTGATAGATTTTGGTTCACGTCCCTCTTTAAAGATTAGAAGTTCACCCGGTTCAACATCACGAACGAATTTTGCTCCAACAAGGTCAAATGCACAAGTCTCACTTGCTACAATATATCCGCCATTTGGAAGACGCCCTAAGCTTAGAGGACGAAAACCAAAACGATCACGCATAGCAAACATTTTAGTTCTACTTAAAAAGACAAGTGAAAAAGCACCCTCAATTTTTTTAACAGCATCTAGGATTCTTGGAGTTAGTTGAGTCTCTTCACTTTTAGCGATAAGATGGATCAGATTTTCAGTGTCCATAAATGTTTGAAAGATTGCACCTCTTTTAATAAGTCTAGCACGTACTTCTTCAGCATTTGTAAGATTTCCATTATGAACAATAGCCATCTCACCTAAATCATATCTGGCAAATACGGGTTGTGCATCTAAAATAGAATCATCACCAGCAGTAGAGTAACGTGTATGACCTATAGCACTTGAACCACTTAGAGTCTTTAGTTTTGCTTCATCAAAAACACGCATAACAAGTCCACGTTTTTTAATAGTATGAAGTTTTTTTCCATCAGAAGAGCTAATTCCAGCAGCTTCTTGACCACGATGCTGAAGTGCATGTAGAGAAAAGTAAGCCAGTTTAGAAGCTTCCTCGTGACCAAAAATTCCTACAACAGCACACTTTTCATTCATATTTTCTTTCAAGAAATAGTCCTTGTAAATCTATAGTTAATTATTATCGCAATTATACAAAAAGAATCTTAAGCATTATCGTGATAGTATTGGAACTAAAGATGCTTTAATATTATCAAATGTCCCAATTAAGGTAGGATCGATGGAAATTGTACTTCGCAATAATCTTATTCTTATTACAACTGGATTTGAAAGTTTAAATACGAGTTGGATGAAAGAATTTTTAAATCATCACTCACGTGGCATGCTTTTTTTACCTAAAGCTGTGCTTGTATTTAGAAATGAAACACTGACAAAGGTAAGAGAAGAGTTTTTAATTGAGCTCTCCAAGTATCACGCTGCAAAATATGATTTTTCTCATGAGTTTTTTCTTCGTTCAATGTTAAGATATGGAACACAACCAATCAAAATAGAACTAAACAGACTCGAAGAACCAGAGAGTGTAAAAGTTAATCTTTATGCATATGACAAAGATACAGTTTTAATCACTCTAAACACTCCTAACTCATGGGTAATTTCTTACCTCCGTTCACAACTTGATGTGTATATAGAAAGAGGTACTGATATATCTTTAGTGGTTGATGTTTCTGATTATAAAGCAAAGGCTAGATTAGAGCGTGCTCTCAATAAACGCCATATTTTGCATTATCAAATTCAATACACTTATGATAATCACTTCATGTCTAAACTCTATAGTGATTTTGCTTCATTTAGTTTTGGAGATTTGTGTAAAGCAAATGAGCAAGAATCAAATACTCAGTTTTATACTGTATTGGAGTGTCCTGTTGGAGCTTCTCAAGATGCGTTGAAAAAGAGCTATAAAAAACTTACCAAAGTTTACCATCCTGATAAAGTTTTTCATGAAAACCCAAATATGCTTAAACATTACACGCATAAATTTCAACTTCTACAAGAAGCATATACAGCTCTAAGGGTTGTCTCTTAAAGTATAAAATCTTCTATGAGTTTTTCTTTTGAACCATTTTTAAGTAGTGCTTCAAAATCTTTAGCACTATAAAGAGCTAAATTCTTCCCCTCAAGTGTTAAGAGCTCTTTTGAAAATCCACTTTTACAAAAAAGTGCTATTTGTGTAGGTTCAATATTAAGTTTCTCACACTTTTGCTCTAGCTTATGTAGCTCTTTTTTTGTTATTTTATGATTTGTCCATTTACACTCAGCAATATAAGTTTTTTCATCATCTGTAATTGTCAGAATATCTATCTCAACATTTGCATCCCAATAACTTCCAGAGCTCAAAATTTGAGAATCACGTATATGGTAATTTAGAAGTATCTCTGAGAGTTCTTCAAAAACTAAACTTGTATAACTGTTTTGTCTAAGAGCAAAGTCAGCAAATAGGTTTTCATAGTTTTTTTCCAGTATATCTTTTGTATGAGGTGCTATAAAGTAAAACCAAAAACGCACAAATGGTTGAGTGAAGAGAACCTTATGAGATATTCTATGTCTTGCAACTTCACGTTTTAGCTTAGAGTTTGGTTTGAGACTTTTTGCTGGTTCTTCTCTGGAATACTCTAATGTAATAAGACCTTTTTCTTGAAGGTAATTAAGTGCTGAACCACCGTTGGCGTTGTTCAGACCTGCTCTTTTAAATGCAGAAAATATTCGTCTGTCACTTACTGCTAATGCTCGGAGAAGCCTTTTGTTATTTGGTTCATTTAGTGTAAGCTCTTGCATCTTTTCATTTAGAGTTGAAAAATTTTCTAAAATCAGACTCTCTATTAGCTCTA
>JAGGWO010000035.1 GCA_021157485.1 Sulfurimonas sp.
CAAATACAAAAGCTTATGTTGATGAGATAAAAGACAAATCTCTAAAACGCCACCTTTTAACACTTACAACAGAGATAAAAAGAGTAACAGTTGAAGAGGAACTTCCATCTGCAGAAGTTGTTGATATAGTAGAGAGAAAACTGTACGAAATCACTCAAGACAACCAAACAAGTGACTTCAAAGACGCTCCAAAAATGACGTATGACACAATGGAGTACATCAAAGAGATGAAGGCTCGTGGAAACTCTGTTTTAGTAGGAGTAGATACGGGCTATCATGAACTCAACAAAATGACAACCGGTTTTGGTAAAGGAGATTTAGTAATAATCGCGGCAAGGCCTGCAATGGGGAAAACTTCTTTCATTTTAAACACCGTTAATTCTCTCATCATGGACGGAAAAGGTGTTGCATTTTTCTCACTTGAAATGCCTGCTGAACAGTTAATGCTGCGTCTGCTCTCTATTCAGACTTCTATCCCTCTGCAAAAGCTTCGTCTTGGTGATATGAATGATGATCAGTGGAGTAATCTTAACGGTGCTATAGATAAGATGAACTCCTCAAAACTCTATGTGGATGATCAGGGTAGTCTTAACATAAACCAACTCCGCTCTAAACTTAGAAAACTCAAAAATCAACACCCTGAGATAGAAATCGCAGTGATTGATTATCTTCAAATTATGCAGGGTGTCGGGAATCAAGACAGACACCTTCAAGTATCTGAAATCTCTCGTGGACTAAAGATGCTCGCCCGTGAGCTAGAGATGCCTGTAGTCGCTCTTTCTCAGCTTAACCGTGGTCTAGAGTCTCGTAATGACAAACGACCTATGCTGAGCGATATTCGTGAGTCTGGTTCGATTGAGCAAGATGCGGATATTATCCTTTTTGTATATCGTGATGATGTATACCTTTATAAAGAGGAAAAGGAGCGTGAAAAAGCTGCTAAAGCCGAAGGTAAAGAGTTTATCTCTGAGTATGTTGAGAGAGAAGAAGAGGAAGCAGAGATTATTATCGGCAAGCAGAGAAATGGTCCAACTGGACATGTAAAACTGATTTTTCAGAAAAAACTTACTCGTTTTGTTCCTGCACCAGCATTTTCTGCAGGAGTTGAAACTGTTTATGAGAACGTAGACACACGCTCAGCCCAAGTTGATATGGGAGAGCCTTCAATCTCAATGCCAACACTCTAAGATGCTAAAATGATAGAGAGAGTCTCCCTTTTTAGCTCAAGGCGAGACTTTGTTATCTTCTTTTTTATATCTGCGTTTATCTTTACTTATGCTCTCCTCATAGAGTATAACAACTATAAAAATCTTACTCAATTTGACTCAAACATTGTTCATGCGACAATCATCAAGCAGTATACAAAAACAAAAACTACAAAGAGTGGACGCACTAAAACCTATCAAGTTTTAAAACTAAAAAGTGAAAAAGGCTTCTCTTTTTACACCTCAGCAAAAAAGAGTTTTCCTCTCTCCATTGGTAAAAAAATAAAACTCGAACTTTGGGCTGGTAAAATCAGTTTTTATGAATATTTGAGTAGCTTTTACGCTTTTAGCAGCAGCAAATATGTATATAAAACACTCTCATCAAAACAGAAGTTAAACAACCTTATATCCATGCAACACAGAGATACAGATATCTCAGATATCTATAAAGCACTCTATACCGCAGAACCGCTAAATAGAGAAATTCAAACAAAATTTTCTGCTTTGGGAATCTCTCATCTTGTTGCAATAAGCGGGTTTCATTTAGGAGTATTGGGTGCATTACTATTTTTCCTCTTCAAATATCCATATAAATTTTTTCAAAATCGATACTTTCCATATAGAAGTTATAAACGCGACTCATTTATTGTTATCAGTTTAGTTCTACTTTCATATCTACTTTTTCTTGATTCTCCACCCTCACTTTTAAGAGCTTTTGCGATGCTTGTTATAGGATTTATTCTTTACGATAGAGGTATAAAAATCATCTCTATGATGACTCTACTTTTAACAGTTATTTTACTCATATCATTCTTCCCTAGATTAGCTCTGAGCATAGGTTTCTGGCTGAGCGTGAGCGGAGTATTTTATATCTTTTTATTTTTGATTCATTTTAAAGAGCTATCAAAAATCTGGCAGTTTATTCTCATTCCATTTTGGGTCTATTTTTTAATGCTACCCTATTCCATAGTTATCTTTGGGAACTTTAGCATCTATCATCCGCTCTCAATCATATGGACATCACTCTTCACTCTATTTTATCCGCTAAGTATCATTTCACATCTGATTAATCAGGGTGATTTTCTCGATAGTATTCTAAAATTTTTACTGCGTTTAGATACAAATGATATAAAAATTGTTCTTGATTGGAAGTGGCTAATCTTTTATGTATCTCTCTCTATCGCTTCCATATATAAAAAAGAGTTTATCTATCTTCTACTTGGATTTAGCTTCTCTATTTTCATATACTCTATTTATAATGTAACACAATTTTAATCCATATATAAAGATTATCCACGACACATATATCCATAAAAATAGAAACATCAAAATAGCAAAAGAGCCATACATAGTTGTGTATGATTTATTTAAAAATACATAATATATAAAAGCATTTTTTGAGATACTAAAAATAACTGAGACTAAAAAAGAGCTCATCAAAGCTGCTTTTGGATTTATCTTAACATTTGCACTAATCTGAAATAGAAGAAAAAAGAGTGCCCAGATAATAATATATGGAACTAAAGGCAAAATATCAAGACCAGAAGTTAAAGAGTTTGAAGCCATTAAAGTTGCTATATACCCAGTAATATAAAATGATGCACCTAAGGCTATTGGGGTCAACGTAAGCATTGTCCAGTATGTTGTAACTGACTCCCAAAGAGTTCTAGGTTTAGCATGAAAAATTTTGTTTGCAATATACTCAAAGTTCTTAAAAAACAGCATTGAAGCCACTAAAATCATAATCAAACCTATCATTCCCATCTTTGCAGAATTTGCTAAAAAACCATCTATATGACCCATAATAGCTTCGGAATTTACAGGCATAAGATTTGAGAATATAAATA
>JAGGWO010000177.1 GCA_021157485.1 Sulfurimonas sp.
ACTCACCCGGTAGAACTTTTACATTGTACTTTTCATATAGTTTAGTTGTAAAATCAATAGCGGTTGATACTTTGAGCCAGATGTAAAATGTAGCCTTGGGAATTTCAACTCCAAGTAGCTCACGTGCTATTAAAAAGTTCTTTTTATAAACTTCTCTTGATGATGCTACATGAGCTTCATCTAACCAAGCGCACGCTGCTGCACTTTGAAGTGGAAGAGGAGAAGCACAACCTATATAAGTTCTGTACTTCATATACTCTTTTAAAATCTCTTTATCACCTGCAATAAAGCCTGAACGCAGTCCTGGTGCAGATGAACGTTTAGAGATAGAGTTAATAATAAGAGTGTTTTTAAAAGTTGGATTACCTGCTAAGATAGAAGCTTCTAGAAGTGAAGGGATAGGTTTGTCTGTATATATTTCACTGTAACACTCATCGTTAAGTAAAACAAAGTCATGCTTTAGACTTAGTTTAACCCACTGAGCAAGTTCTTCAACCGTTAAAACAGATGAAGTAGGGTTGTTTGGAAAATTTAAAATAACTAGGTCACAGCTACTTAGTTCATCTTCATCTATTTCGGGTTTGAAGCTGTTTTTTTCATTTAAGTTTAGAAGAATTACTTTTGATTTGGTGGCAATGGCTGCACCCTCATAAATCTGATAAAAAGGATTTGTATAGGCCATAACAGGATTTTTTTTGTCAAAAAGTAAAAACTGAGGGAAGTTAAATAGAACCTCACGTGTTCCAAATGTAGGGATGATTTGAGCATCACTAAGCTTTGTGTTAAATCTTTTTAAAACAAACTCTCTTTGAGCTTCTCTTAGATTGGCCTCACCAGAAGTTTTAGGATATTTTTTTAATAAAGAAGTATTTTCTTTTAAAGCGTTTTGTATAAAAGTTGGTGTTTCAAACTGAGGTTCACCTATAGTTAAAACTGATGCATCATAGTTTTTATTAGGTATAATGTTTTGGAGTAAATTGTTAAGTTTTTCAAATGGATATGGTTCAAAATTCATTAATATATTCGCCTGCGTTTATTTGGTAGAATTATATCTAAAAAGTATATATATACGGCAACACCGAGGTGGTTTAATATGAAGATTTTTGTATCTATATTGTTGATTCTAGTTTTAGTGCTCAGTTTAGCTTTTGAAATTGATGAGAGAGCTATTGTTATACAAGATGCTGCGTTTGATAGAGCTATGATTGCTTTTGGACTTGCAAAGGGATTAAACGCAGTAATATCTCTAATTCAAGGGACAGAGCTCTCTTTTACACCTGTTGGAGTAGGGCTTAACTTTAGTGTTGGTGAAGTGCTTGATCCATTTAATGATATGGTTGAGAGATTTTCATGGGTTATGCTTTTGGCTACAGTTTCCCTTGGAATTCAAAAAATTATTTTACTACTGAGTTCAAAAATATTTATACAAGTAGCACTTGGAATTAGTGTTGCACTCTCTTTAGCATTTATTTGGGTGAAAGAGATAAAAAACTCTCTGTTTTTATCCTACTCTCTTAAACTTTTTGTATTGATGTTACTGTTGCGTTTTAGTGCGATAATTTTTGTTTTTATATCTCAGGAATTTTACACTTCAACTTTACAAATTCAGTACACCGAGGCAAGTAGTATTATAGAAAATACAAGAGTTGAACTAGAAGCTCTGCAGAGTAAAAGTAAAACATTGGTTCAAGCACAAAAACAAGAGGGCTTTTTTGGCAATGTAAGTTCTAAGTATGATAAAGTTATTGAGAGTCTCAACATATCTAGACAGCTTGACACTCTTCAAAACTCAATTGAGAATGCTTCAAGAAATATTATTACTCTTATTACTATATTTATAGTTCAAAGTGTAGTGTTACCATTACTCTATTTATGGATGTTGGTGATAAGTGTGAAGCTGATTTTTAGAAGTGAGTTTACTTCGCAGCAACTAAATAGAGTGTATAATTCATAAAATTAAAATATAAAAGGTAAGAAAATGAAAATAATTATTTTAGTAGCAGTGGCACTGTTTTTGTTAGGTTGTAGTGATGATGGAAGTAAGTCATCGACTAAACAAGAAGTAGCTAAAGAGCCTGCGGTTGAAGTAGCTCCTGTAGTCGTTGAAGTAGTTGCAGATGAGAATGCTCAAGTTATTCAAGAAGAGAGTACTGAAGTAGTTGAAGTTGCACAAGTTATAGCAACTAAAAGTGGTGCAGACCTCTTTAAAGTATGTTCAAGTTGTCATGGTGCAAATGGTGAGAAAAAAGCTCTTAATAAATCTAAGATTATTCAAGGTTGGTCTGAAGTTCAAGTTTCAACTGCACTAAACGGCTATAAAGATGGAAGTTATGGTGGAGCGATGAAGGGTCTAATGAAATCACAAGTAACAAAACTGAGTGATGAAGATATCGAAATATTAGCTAAACATATCTCAGGATTATAATCCCTGAGATAATTATCAATTTATGACTTAGGAAGTCCAAACTTCTGAGTTATAAGCTCTCCATCCTCATTAAAAAATAGATAATAGAGAGTATCCTTTTTCACACTAAGTCCAGCTAAAAAACGCAGTGCTAAATTTGCTTGAAGTGATGCTATATGCATAACTATTGGAGCAGCTATTCCTGCTGGAGTCTTGTTGATAATCTTAAACGCATCACTGAATGAAGATTCATCTATAAAACAGACCTGACCATGAAAAGCCTCAACACTTCCATAAACCCAAGGTAGATTTTTACTTTTTGCATAAGTGTTTATATCTCCACGAGTTGGAAGATTATCTGTAGCGTCGATAATTAAGTCAACATCTATATTTTTCTCACTCCACTCTTTAAAGTCACACTGATGAGCGATAGCCTTTACATATGGGCATCTCTGCTCAAT